>NZ_JAVRBQ020000185.1:0-77188 GCF_034531215.2 Nostoc sp. ChiSLP03a | reverse complement strand
CCGAGCTTAACAAAATTGAGCGATGTTGGTCATGGTTAAAAAGCCGAATTCGTAAGCAAATAATTCAATTTGGCTGTCTGAGAGATGCGATGGAAGCTGTGCTTCACACAGCGGCTTAACCGCCTTGGCGGTTGCTATATCGCTATTGACAGTCTTCTTATGGGGAATTTTACCTATTGCTCTTGCAGTAATTCTACAAGTACTTAATGTCTATACCGTAATTTGGTTTCGCTTTTTGGTATCATTTCTACTGCTTGCTTTGTATTTAGGGATACGCGGCAAATTACCAAAATTAGAACAATTGCGCTCTGCTTCTGGAAAATTATTAGCGATCGCGACAATATTTTTAGGGATTAATTACTTTTCGTTTATCCAAGGTTTAGCACTAACATCGCCTGCTAACGCTGAAGTTCTGATTCAATTATCTAGCCTTTTATTAGGTTTTGGAGGGTCAGTAATTTTTAAAGAACGTTATCGGCTGTCTCAATGGATTGGCGTTAGTGTCATGATTTGTGGTTATCTTTTATTTTTTCGCGAACAACTAACGAATTTAATTACAGCACATGGCACATATATACTAGGTAGTGTTTTAATCGCTCTAGGAGCGACAGCTTGGGCTATTTATGCTTTGGCACAAAAGCAGTTATTACAATCTTTATCTTCCACCAGCATCATGTTGGTTATTTATGGAGGTTGTACTTTATTATTCACTCCTCTAGCAAAAGTAAAATCACTTTTTATACTTGATACTTTCCATTTAGGAATGTTGATTTTTTGTGCCTTGAATACCTTAATTGCCTACAGTGCTTTTTCTGAATCATTACAACATTGGGAAGCATCACGAGTAAGTGCAGTAATAGCTTTAGCTCCCATTGTGACATTAATAGCAGTCGCAATTGTATCAGTTATTGCACCTGATTGGATACCATCAGAACACTTCACTTTTATAGCAATATTGGGAGCGGGTTTAGTAGTTACAGGTTCAGTAGCGATCACACTTGGGAAAAGCTGATTAAATGCCATGCTTTTCAGGATTTTTACTAGATTTTTCATCTTGTGAATTTGTGCAATATTCAAAGCTACAACATAAATACTGAGGCAGACTATTTTTTATTTGTTATGATTTAATAGTGAAGGCAAACTACTGAAGTCATCTAGATACTTTACTCATCTGCGTGACTTGGGAGGATTTGATTGTTGACTTTATAGCCGAAATATCCTTGCAAAAGAATTCAGAAATCAGAATTCAGGAGTCAGAAGAAATTACTAGGGCATTGGGTATCGCTACTTTTTTTGACTACTAAATCTCAGATTTGGTGAAAAATTTCAACCCATTTATACCTATTATTTGAAGCCAGCTACATTCGCAAGTCATACATAATTCACCCTGAATTATCACTACTGACTCCTAAATTCTGTTTTGAGAAAATTGAGGCTAATAACTTTAAGTAAACCAAGCAGGGCGCCCGAATAACTACCAAAGCCAACACGCGATACAACCAGACCACCGAAACAGTTGAGCGATGAATAGTTTGTTTGGTAATTGGGCCAGCACCCTCAGAAAAAATTCTTTATTGCTGGTTCTTTCAATGGTGCTGCCAATATTTGGAATTAGTAATTCTGTGTTGGCAGCAGAGCGGATTTATGCATCTTATTCAGCTTTAGAGCTTTCCATTTCAGTCAGGACTTTAGAGAACTACGCCAAAACAGGTGTAATTAACGAAGACTTAGCAGCCTATCAGCGATATCTGCCTTTAGAACAGTTTCAAGAATTGCGGCGGATTTTGCTTAATCGTGTGAAAGTTAGTCCGGTAGTAGTTTCGCAACTTCTCTACACACCCCAAGGAGAATTTTTACTGCATCGATTGGCGCAAGTGATTAAAACCAATCAGCCAGAACCAGGATTGAGTACTTTGCGTTCGGCGCTCATTTTAGCCTCTGGAGAATCGGGAGGCTTGACACTTTTAAATGTGTTGCGTAAATATCCCAGCAGCAGCATTCGCCTTGATGTCGCCGAGACTTTGGAAATAGGTACACAATTAGAGGAACTTGTTAACCAAACCCATCAAGCGATCGCAGTTGTTTCTCAAAAGTCTAAAATAGAAGCTGAGAGCATTTCTCAACCAAATTTCTCGCAATTGCCCGATTTAAAGGTTCCGGGAAAATTTAAGTCGCAAAAATACATCCTGAAGTTTTTCGACTCAACCCGCAATCGACTTTTATTGACTGATGTTTACATTCCCAATGTCCAAAAGGCTGCACCGGTAATTGTCATTTCTCACGGCTTGGGTTTAGACAGCAGTAACTTTCAATATTTAGCCACTCACTTAGCTTCTTACGGATTTGCTGTCGTTGTTCCCAATCACCCTGGTAGTGATGCGAAACAATTACGTTCTCTGTTAAAAGGACGCGCTATTGAAGTAGCAGAACCAAGCGAATTTCAAAACCGACCTTTGGACATAACATATATACTGAATCAATTGCAAAAAGATAATCAATCTGATTCACGGTTTAAAGGTCGCCTAAATCTGCAACAAGTCGGAGTATTTGGTCAATCTTTGGGAGGCTACACAGCCTTAGCCCTAGCAGGCGCTAAAATCAACTTTGAGCAGCTAAAACAAGACTGTCAACCAGCAGCACTCCAAAATACCTGGAATATGTCTTTACTGCTCCAGTGTCGCGCTTTAGAATTGAGCATCAGCAAGTCTGGCAAAGATTATAACCTGCGGGATGAGAGAGTAAAAGCTGCGATCGCAGTTAATCCTATTACTAGTTCAATTTTTGGCAAAGCTGGCTTAAGTCAAATCAAAACTCCAGTGATGATTGTCAGCAGTAGTGATGATACTGTTGCACCAGCTTTATCCGAGCAAATTTTACCTTTTTCCTGGTTAATGAATCCTCAAAAGTATCTCGTCACGCTTGAAGGTGGCACACACTTCTCCACCATTGGCAATGCAAACCCTGCAAATCAACAAGTAGCATTACCTGCTGATATGATTGGCGATGCTTCTCAAGCGCGTTGTTACATGAATGTTTTGAGTTTACCTTTCTTCCAAACATACATTGCAGGCAAGCCGCAATACACACCCTACCTAAACGCCGCTTACACTCACAGCATTTCTAGTAAGCCTCTTGGTTTGAGTCTCGTTAAGTCATTGAATACAACTGAATTAGCACAATTATTGGATATCAAAGCAGCCAAACTCGTTCAAAAAAAAGTTCCCAACACCATAGTCAGCTTCGGATTTTGGATGTTGGATATTGGTGTTGCATTGCTGCATGTGATGATTTTTATTTGATTTGTACAGACGTAATTCATTACGTCTGGAAAATTTATTTGCACCTTTATAAAATTAGAGGCTCAATTCTTACTTGCACTTCTTCAATTAACTTTTGTTCAACTTTTTCTACAAACAAAACTTTTCTAACTTTCCAGTTTAGTGATTTGATCCGATCGGCTAGCACCACGCCACTGATTATCATTCCGTCGTCACTACACCATCTTCTAGTTATTTGCACTTACCTTAATTAGTGTAAAAACCATAAGCAGACAGATAGATGCGATCGCATTCATACTTGTCAGCATATACTTTAAAGAAATATGACATTTAATTACGCTATTTTAAAACTAGCTTTACATAAGTTAATTTATGAGCCAGCCGGAATATACTACAGCCCAAGCTAATGCCCTGACTAACCACGATCGCAAACCTATTCACATACCTGGCTCTATTCAACCTCATGGCATTCTCCTAGCACTTAGTAATCAGCTAGAGATACTGCAAGTTAGCAACAATACCCAAGTGTATTTGTACAAAGCTCCAGAAGAGTTGCTCGGTAAACCTTTGAGCTATTTACTTGAACCTCAGCCAGTGGAAATTGTCAAGCAGTGCTTAGTAAAAAAGGTTGGCAGCGCTAATGTGTTTAAAGTATTAATAAATACTTTATATGGAGAAATATACTTTGATGCTATTGCTCATCGTACAAAAGAAGCTGTGATTCTGGAGCTAGAACCAACTGACTCGGAATTTGAGATGAGTTTCTTAAACTTTCATAGTTTTGCGAGTGAAGCGATCGCTAAAATGCAAAGGACATCCAATTTGGGAGAATTTTTGCATTTAGTAGCTGAAGAAGTTCAAAAAATCATCGGTTTCGACCGGGTGATGGTCTATCAATTTGACGAGTCAGAAGCGGGTTCTGTGGTTGCAGAAGTTAAACGGGAAGATTTATCACCTTATTTAGGACTCCACTATCCCGCTACAGATATTCCAGCGCAGGCTAGGGAGTTATACACGCGTTGCTTTCTGAGATTTCTCCCCGATTTGACTGCCGAACCTGTCAAACTAGTTCCAACGGAAAATCCGACAACACATCAGCATCTTGACTTAAGCTACTGTCTGCTACGGAGTTTTGATTGGTGTTGTACTGAATATCATCAAAATATGGGGGTGAAGGCTCTTTTGGTGATTTCAATCATTCAAGAGCAGAAGCTTTGGGGATTAATATCCTGCCACCATCAAACACCAAAGTATATTTCTTACGAAGTCCGCAAGATGTGCGAATTTTTGGGACAGATTGCATCTTCAGAATTAGCACACAAAATTAGTAACTCGGAATGGGATTATAAAGTAAAACTCAAATCGCTACAGTCTGAGTTTTTAGAATCTATTTCCCAAGCAGACAATTTTATCGATGCCCTCATCAAACCGGAAATCCGCTTGCTCGATCTTGTTAGTGCTTCAGGAGCGGCGGTTTGTCTGGATAATGAAATTACCCTTGTGGGAACAACACCGAATATTGATGAAGTTCGGGCACTCATTGAATGGGCGAATACCCAAGTTAGTGACAACCTGTTTGCTACTGATTCTCTGCCAAAGCTTTACCCAGAGGCGCTGATATTTAAAGATAGTGCTAGTGGCTTGTTGCTACTGCGGATTTCTAAAATTCGGCACTATTACATCCTTTGGTTTCGCCCTGAAGTTATTCAAACGGTACACTGGGCAGGAAATCCACAAGAATCCATGCAAGCACAGGCAGACGGTAGCTATACCCTGTCTCCTCGAAAATCCTTTGAACAATGGCAAGAAACGGTTAGATTAACTTCTCTACCTTGGAAACCTTGCGAACTTGACAGTGCGATCGCTTTGAATAATGCGATCGTTGGTATCGTACTCTCGAAAGCGGATGAATTAGCTAAAATCAACCTGGAGTTAGAGCGTAGCAATCAAGAACTAGCATCCTTTGCCTATGCCGCTTCCCATGACCTCAAGGAACCTTTGCGGGGCATTTATAACTTCTCAACGGTGTTGCTAGAAGACTATGCCCAAGTATTAGATGATGATGGAATTGAGTGCTTGCAAACAGTAGTATCCTTGTCTGTACGCATGGAAACTCTGATTAATGCTTTGCTGCGGTTATCGCAGTTAGGACAAGCACAACTGCGTTTGCAAGCAACTGACCTCAACGAATTACTCAACCAAGTAATCGACATTTTTCGTGCTAGTCGCCAAGACTCTGGGCTTGTAGATATCCGCATTCCTCGACCTTTACCAACAGTTTTGTGCGATCGAGTCCTGGTTAATGAAGTCTTCAGTAATCTGCTTGGTAATGCGTTCAAATATAACGATAAGACAGAGCAATGGGTTGAGATTGGCTACTTTTCTCAACAAGAGGCAGAGCGGCAGAGGGGCAGGGGAGCAGAGGAGCAGGGGGAGACAAGGGGAATAACTCATACCCAATGCCCCATGCCCCATGCCCAATGCCCAATATTTTATGTCCGAGATAACGGCATTGGAATTCCACAGCATCACCTAGAAACTATCTTTAGATTATTTAAGCGGCTCCATTCCCAGCAAAAGTACGGTGGAGGAGCAGGTGCAGGACTAGCTATTGTTAAGAAGATTGTTGAGCTTCATAACGGTCAAATTTGGGTGAAATCTACTGTAGGCGTTGGCTCAATTTTTTATTTTACGCTGGAATAGTTTAAGATAATGACTAAATATATATTTTTGTTAAGCTCTTTTAAGACCACGAATGACAAAAAAACTTCATGAACCGCTGCTCGTTGTTGAGGACAGCAATGAAGATTTTCGGATGCTGCAACGTCTGATGCGGCGTATGTCTGTCCAGAATCCCATACACCGTTGTACGAATGGGGATGAGGTTTTAGAGTTCCTTTATCAACAGGGAAACGATGCCTACGCTAAGGACGAAGACCTACCCAACTCAAAAGTAGCATTACGACCCTCTGTAATCTTGCTCGATCTCAACTTGCCAGGTATTGATGGGCGTGACATTTTAGATCGGCTCAAGCAGGATAAGAGTTTCAAGGGAATCCCCATCGTTGTTTTTACCACATCATCTAACCCCAAGGATATTGAATTGTGCTACCAAAAGGGCGCAAATGGGTATCTGGTAAAACCGATGGATGCTCAAGAACTAAAAAAGACGATCCAGGCATTTGTAGATTACTGGCTTGAAGCTAATACGCCGCCTGTGTTGGATTAATTTATTTATTTTTTGTCGATCTAGCAGTAGGAAAAAAGGATAATAAAGGAGACGGCTCAGAGGACACAGAGACATTTTCCTCTTTGAGTCACTGTGTCTGTTTGTCTGTGTTAGATTCCTTTTCCCGATTTTTCTATTTTTTAACTATTTGGTATTTCTTTAGGATTACTAAAGAATTTAGATTTTATTTACACTTATTTTATATTATTTTTAGAATTATGCAAGAAAACACAATCTGGATAAAAGGGATCTATATAGCTCCCTGATCCTCATAACCTTATGTTGGACACATGGACGCTACTTATCATCGATGATTGTGCCGCAGATCGGAAAATCTATCGTCGATATCTTTTGAAAGATCCGCACCAGTCCTACCAGATTTTAGAGGCAGACTGTGCAGAAGAAGGACTTGCTTTGTGCCAAAAAGTACGCTGCGATGTCATTTTGCTGGATTTTTGCCTACCTGATATGAGTGGGTTAGAATTTTTCGATCGCATCCAGCAGGAGATATTTAAGACTTCTGTCCCCGTGATTATGTTGACAGGGCGCGGTGATGAAGAAATCGCTGTGCAGGTAATGAAACGGGGTGCTTTGGATTACTTAGTCAAGCAAAATCTGACACAGGATGTGCTGCAACTAGCAGTCCGCAACGCCATTAAGCAGTCGTGCTTGCAAGCCCAACTGCTCAAAACTCAGGAGAGACAACGCCTAATTGCCACAACTGCTTTACGAATTCGCCAGTCTCTTAATCTAGAGCAAATTTTGAATACGGCTGTAGCTGAGGTTCAGCAACTTCTAAAGTGCGATCGCGTGATGGTTTATCAGTTTGCCCCAGATACAGGTGGTAAAATAGTCGCCTCATCAATTGAGTCATACAGCACTGTAGCATTGTGCGATCGCGTTGGGGCTGGGACTGGGGAGCAGGGGAGCAGGGGAGCAGGGGAGCAGGGGAGCAGAGGAGAAGTTGCAGTAGGTCTTTCCCCTCTGCCCCTCTGCCCCTCCGCCCCTCTGCCTTTCGTGCCTAATTCCCAATCCCCAATGCCTTATATCTATGAGCTTGGTTTGTGTAATTGTGTCAGCATAAAAGAGCAATTTAATAGTAAGGCAAATCTGGTAGTTCCGATTAATCTGAGCAACAATGGGAACCCAACACCCAAGCTTTGGGGTTTATTGATTGCTCACCATAATTCCGGGGAGCGACAGTGGCAAACTGATGATGCAGAAATGCTTAATGAAGTATCAGTACAGTTAGCGATCGCTATTCAACAGGCAGAATTGTTAGCCCAAACTCAAGCAGCCCTTGCCAAAGAAAAGCAACTCAATGTATTTAAATCCCAAATAATTACAACGGTTTCCCATGAGTATCGAACGCCGCTAACTTCAATTCTGGCTGCGGCATCAACTTTGGTAAAACATAGCCAGCAATTAGATGAGTCTAAACAAGAGCGGTTCTTGGGAATCATTGAACAGAAAGCAAGGTATATGTCCAAACTTGTGGATAATATGCTTCTGGTTAACCAACTTGAACTGGAAAAACCCAAGTTTCAACCAATCTCAGTCGATTTACTGCAATTTTTTTCTGACCTTTTAGAACAAGAGCGAGAAACAGTAGGCGATCGCCACGAATTGATTTTTAAAATTACTGGTAATCATCATGGATTTTGGGGCGATCGCGGACTTTTGCAACAAATTTTTATTAACTTAATGTCCAATGCAATTAAGTACTCTCCAGATGGAGGTAGTGTAGAATTCCACCTGATCGGCAAAGAATCAGAAGCAATTTTTTACATCAAAGATTGGGGAATTGGCATCCCGATGGCAGATCGAGAAAATTTGTTTCAATCCTTCAGCCGTGGAAGTAACGTTGACACAATTCCTGGTACAGGCTTAGGGCTAGCGATCGCTAAAGCTTGTGTTGAGTTACATAGTGGTAATATTACTTTGTCAAGTGAAGTGGGGCAAGGAACTAAAGTTACAGTTAGCTTACCGAAAATATCCCCAACTGGTCAATTATCTCCATCATCCACTTGATTTTACGTGAGTTCGACAAACCCCCTTTTTTGACTTCTCCCCCAACCCCTCTCCGTGTCGGAGAGGGGAGCCAAAACCCTATTTCTGGTTGCTCCTCCCTTTCTCCGTGGGAGAGGGAGGTTGTCCGGGAGAGGTACATCGAACTCACGTTGATTTAGATAATTTTAAAAAACATATTGTAATTATTGCTCTTCAATTTCTATCTTGCTAATTAACCATTCTTTGATTGTTTTTCCGCAAGGCTCAGAACTTTGGCAATCACTGACGTTCTCTAGAGAATAAGACATTTTTACTTTTTTGTTGACGTATTTATCTGGTTCGCAAACTTCAAAGACTGCACCAACACCTTCATATACTTTGCCATTTTCATCGACAACAGTAACGTAGCATTTCAAGTCTCCGTTTTGCATATCTTTGATAGTACCAGAACTTGGATTATTATTTTTAATTTCTTTGGATTGATTTTTTTTAGCAGATGTTTTTTCAGTTGATGCTGACTTAATAGTTTTTTTGCTGTTCTCTAGTTTTACTTGATTTACAGAAATAGATTCAGAATTAACTTGGGTAGCTGTTGTAGTATTTGCTGGATTAGCTTTATTCTCTTGAGAAGCACTATTGTTTGAGTTACTACAACTCATAATCAACATAGAGCAAAAAAGCAATGTAGTAGTGAAAATTGATTTTTTCATTTAATTTATGTTCGTAAAAACTATTGATAGTTGTTTTGCTCAAAGCGCTACAGGTAAAATCTTTGATTGACAATCAAAACTTTTATTAAGTTTTCTTTGAACTTTCTTGATATTACAGTTTTATGTCTTGGAAGTTATAAATGACATCGTGATATTTGCGGAAAATACTCGGCGTTATCTGCAATTTTTGGATATTATTCGGCAAAGTGCTTAGAGAATGTCTTGATCCTGATAAAATAATGCTTAATTGAAGAAGAATGCAGAATCAAGACGCTCTCTACGACTCGCTATCCGTTTTTTTGGTCAGAATAATTCTGACTCCTGAATTCTGTTTTGATAAACTTTGATTGCTAAATATTAATGCTTTGAGCATTAAATCAGTATTTAATAGAATTTATAAGCTGTTAGTATTGATTTTGTGTTATTTCAAGGTTTTCTCAACTTAAACAAACCATTTGGCTGGACTTCCCACGACTGTGTAGCGCGGGTGCGAAAACTGTTGCGCCTCAAACGTGTAGGACATGCGGGAACCTTAGATCCAGCAGCAACAGGCGTTTTACCGATCGCACTTGGTAAAGCCACAAGATTATTGCAATATCTGCCAGAAAACAAAGCTTATAAGGCTACGATTCGCCTGGGCGTGCGGACTACAACCGATGATTTAGAAGGTGAAATCATTAGTTCTCAAGCTTGTGCTGGATTGAGTTTGGCAGAGGTGAAAACTGCACTGGCAAAATTTGAAGGCAAGATTGAGCAAATACCACCGAGTTATAGTGCAATTCAAGTGGATGGAAAACGTCTCTACGACTTAGCACGTAAAGGTGAAATAGTGGAAGTTCCAGTGCGAACAGTGGAAATTTTTCAGATAGATATTTTGGATTGGAGAGAAGGAGATTTTCCCGAATTGGATGTGGCGATCGCCTGTGGTTCTGGTACATATATTAGAGCGATCGCTCGTGACTTAGGTGCAATCTTAGAAACTGGTGGCACTCTTGCCGCTTTGATCCGTACCCAAAGCAGTGGTTTCGATTTAACCGATAGTCTCACTTTTTCCGACTTAGAAGCTAAATTGCAAGGCGGGACGTTTCAACCTCTTGCCCCTGATGCAGCGTTACAACATTTGTTGTCTGTGACTTTACCAGCAATACCTGCTCAAAAATGGTGTCAAGGTCAGCGAGTTTCTCTGAACTCTGATGTTACTGGGATAGTGCGAGTTTATCAAGAAGAGACTCGCTTTTTAGGTATTGGACAATTACAAGATGAAGTGTTGATTCCGCAAATGGTTTTTGAGGCGATTTCTTGAAGAATTCAGGAGTCAGAATTTAGGAGTGGAACTGGAGACATTCTGCCGCCAGCAGGGGAGGCGGAGCCTCTAGGACAGCATTCCCAGTCTCCGACTGGGAACGAGACAATAGTCGCAAACAATTCAATTCTGAATTCTGGCTCCTGACTCCTGAATTCTTTCTTGTTAAACCAAATAACTCGTATTAGGTACGATCGCAAAGAAGGCATACTCATACCAAGCAGTCCAGATGAAACTGCGAATCCATCGCTGACGCTTGTCGAGACTCAATTCATATTCAAACGCGCCACGAGATACATCAATGGAAGATAGATGAGAGTTGCAACCGCAGCCATGCTGATAAGTAAAACCGTATTTAGAGGCAATACTTTGCACCTTCATTTGAATAGCAAATACCTTACCTGCATGGAGTATGGCATCCCAAGCACGTTTGTGTTCGATATCGCGTCGATCGAATCGCAAAGCACGTTCTTCAAAAACATGATCGCGGTAAATTGGGGCTAAATGCACGTGATAAAAGCTAGCAGGTAGTTCATAACCAAATTCATTAAATAAATCTATGCCGATGCGAGCCACTTTTACTTCATCAGCGTAATCGATTCCTTTTGACTCCAGATCGCAAAGAATTTCTGCAAAGTTCGGATAGCTGTGTTTGAGAAAGTTTTGCCCAAAAAACTCTAAGGTTTCCCATGCTAGTTGTGCAAATAGCTGAGAAAATGATGGTATTAGGTGAGCTAGTTGGGGGCGATCGCTAAATAAATCAACATCACCACGTTCTAATTTATACAAAAAAAGCTGTGCCATCTCAACATAGCTTTGGGGCTGGGAAAGTCCGACACTCGTGGTTCCTCTAGCAATGTCTTGCCATATAGAAGGTAGTTGAGAAACATGAACCGCATTTTCTCCAGCAATGACTGCAACAGGAGGACATTCGAGAAGTTGCATCGACAATCTCCTTTAAGACTTTAATGTGTAATTTACCTTAAGAGAGCGTTAAATCTATCTTTTGAACACAATAAAAAATGTTTGACAGACTGTCTTTTGACAACGAGCGCAATTTTATTCCTAATTTTAGGGGTATTGGTTATTAGTTATTTTAGGATAATTCATAATTTATAATTCAATTACCCATTTAAAGCATTCTTTTCACTTACCTGCTATTTTTCTATATATTTTCTCTCCCTTGACTAACTCTTCGTAGTAAGGCTCATAAGAAGTGAACCTGATAGATTCTTGTCTTCCTAAACCTAAGATACCAAAGGTGCAAAGGCTATTATAAAACAGTTCGTGTACGCGTTTCTGAAGTGCCTGATTAAAATATATCAGGACATTACGACAAAGAATCACATTAAACTCATTAAAAGAACTATCAGTGGCTAAATTGTGCTGGGCAAAAACAACATTTTCTCTTAGGGACGCTCGAAAAATAGCATTGTCATAAGCTGCTGTATAATATTCTGAGAAAGATTTTTTGCCACCTGCTTTTAAATACAAGTGAGTATATTCCTGCATCATTTTCAGCGAGAAAATCCCACTTTTGGCATTTTGTAATACCTTCTCATTCGTATCAGTGGCATATATGCGGCAACGGTGATAAAGTCCTTCTTCTTGCAGTAAAATTGCCATTGAATAGACTTCTTCACCAGTTGAACATCCAGCGTGCCAGATCCGAATAAACGGATAGGTTTGTAAGAAGGGAATAACCTGATTTCTGAAGGTATTATAAAAGCTGGGATCGCGAAACATTGATGTGACATTCACCGTCAGAGCCAGCAAAAATCTTTCTAAATAAGCGCGATTATGTAGTAATCGCTCTTGCAATGCAGAAATATTTGCTACCCCTTCTAATTGCATGAAGCCCTGAATACGGCGCTTGAGTGATGAAAGAGCATAATTGCGAAAGTCATAACCGTAGTACTGATACACACCTTCCAAGAGTAGGTGTATTTCTATGTCCTCTAAGATCGGTTTGGGCAGAGGCATGATATTCATAATTCATCGGTTTCAGTTTAACCAAGTGGCTTTTATGACTAAAACAGCAATCGCAATTATTGAAATTCCAGCTAGCCATCTAACCTGATAGCGCAGATTTTTTATCTCTTGGCTCAGGCTTTCTCTTTGTGGGATGGAATATGGTTCTAGTTGTACAACTTCAATAGCTACTTGTTCGGGTGTCTTTTGGGGATTTTCAAACGAGACTTGCGTGTGTAGCCAATTAGTAATCAGTTGCGGACAGTTCTTTTTAAACCAATTTAAAGCTATGATTCTAAAAACTGGTTTAGACATTCGGGCAATTAATTTCATCACCCTGTTTAAGGGTTTCAGGCGAAGCTTTTGATTAATCAAATTGACTGAACCAACATCATAAAGACAATCCAGAATTAGTTTTACAGTAGCTTCTTCACTGTTAATCAAGTTTTGCAGTAAAAGCAGAACATCACGCATCCGCTCTGCTTCTGCATACTTTTCTGGCAAGTTTTCTGGAGGATTTACTGAAGGATTTACAGTTGGATTTAGGGTGTTTTGTCTTACTATCGTCATATTGGTAACATACCAGTCATAATAATATCAGTACACCTATCTGCCGAGAGAAAGGTTTTTTATCTAGAGAGAGAACCTAAAAGCCAAAATTTATTCGTAAGAAACATGACTATATCGTGTTTGTAAAAAATCCGTTTGTTTAGTTCTAATAAATCTTTTATTTACTTTTGGGTAAATAAAAGATTTATGTAGATGCTAAGACTTCAATTTCCGAAATCACCCGTTCTAATTCCTCAATTATGACAGTGCTTTCAGTCTTTTTAAAAGCCTCTAAAAGCGCCCGATAATACCAAAGAGTACCTTCTTTACGCCCATGAAAACGTTCCCAAAGTGATTCGCCCAAAATGCGATAATCTTTGAGAATAGACTGGGCATTGTAAAGTTTATCAGCGGATGACACCAGCAGTACTGATGGGGAAGCTGTAGGAATATGAGCAATGTATGCCTCCTTACGCTGTCGCCAAGGGGGTTTTGGAGTTGTATCAGCGTCAGTACAACCATCTACAATTGCCGTTACATTGTCACCAAAGCGACGGCGAATTTCTTCTCGTGTTGCAGCACCGCCTTGATCTTCGATCGCATCGTGTAACAGAGCTGCGATCGCTTCATCTTCATTTGCCCCGTATTCTAAAGCAATACTGGTGACACCTAATAAATGGGCAACATAAGGGACACCTGAACCTTTACGAACTTGGTTAGCGTGTAGTTGGGTGGCGTAGATCAGGGCTGCGGTAAAACGTTCTGAGAGCATTGTATAAATAAAAAAGTTTTAGCAGTCAGAATAACTCAACTGAAATATTGGGTTTGTGTCAATTTTATAACAAATCGCTCCAAGTGCAGAGGCAGTAAAGGATAAAAGTAGTATATGAGTAAAATTTAAATTTGAAATTAGATAGATAATATTTAAATTTATATTCCATCGACAGATAGATAAAACTCTGCTGTTAGTTTATTAAATTTACTCAAGGATGTGCTTTTAACTAGGAGTTAATTTACATAATGCCAGACAATCCTGGATTAGGAGAGCAAGCTCTCAATAAAGCGGCAGAAATAGGATTATCTAGTCAATTAGATGAAGTAGAAAATTTAGATGTAGACATCAAAACAGACCCGCTGAAACTGGTTCAGGGAGAGGTGGATGAAGTCACGATTGAAGGTGATGGTTTAGTTATGCAGAAAGACCTCCGTATGGAGGAATTGGAAATGCAAATGACTAATGTTGCCATTAATCCTCTAAGTGTGGCTTTTGGTAAAATTGAACTAACTAAACCGACAGAAGCTAATGCACAGGTTGTGTTAACCGAAGCTGATATTAATCGTGCTTTCAACTCCGAATATGTGCGATCGCAACTGCAAAGTCAGAAAATACATATTAACGGACAACTAAAGACAATTGAACCTCAAAATGTAGATTTTCGATTACCGGGTGATGAGAAAGTAGCACTAAATGCCAGCATAAAATTAGTAGAAACTGGGGAAAATCAGCAAGTTGCTTTTTCCGCAGTCCCCAAGATTAGCAGTAATGGAAAAAGTGTTGCTTTGGAAAATGTCGAGTATGGCGAAAGTGAGGAAATATCGCCAGAGTTGACCAAAGCTTTGATCGATCAAACTAGCGAAATTTTGAATTTAAGTAACTTTGATTTAGATGGTATGAGTCTACAAGTCAACCAACTAAAAGTAGAAGTAGGTAAACTAATCTTACAGGCTGAAGCTTATGTGGAAAAAATTCCTTCAGCTTAAAAGTGTAACGTTCATAAGTTCAGGATACTAATAATGGAAACTACAGAAACAACGCAAACAGGTTCAACACCTTTCCCAAATATTCCACCAGTTATTGAAAGTAATGACAGTGAGTATCGTGATACTGGTGTACCTAGTACAGTTGCGATCGCCGGACATCCCCTACACCCCTTGAGTGTGATCTTTCCCATAGCCTTTTTAGCCGCCGCCTTGGGTAGTGACATTGGTTACTGGTTAACTGGCGATTTCTTTTGGGCTAGGGCTTCGCTATGGTTAATCGGACTTGGATTAGCTGGAGGCATTCTTGCATCTGCGATCGGTCTGAGCGACTTTGTGAAAATTGAACGCGTCCGCAAGCGCACCGCCGGTTGGACGCATTTGATACTTAACGTTTCTATATTAGTTTTATCACTCGTTAACTTTCTTTTACGTTTAGGTGACGCTGAATCTCGAATACTACCTTGGGGACTGTTAATCTCGCTTGTTGTCGGTACGCTAACCAGTGCTTCTGGTTGGTTCGGCGCTGAACTATCCTATCGCCACAAAATTGGTGTAGTGGGTGGAGGTAGCAGAAGATATCCTTAAAGGAAGTGTAAGGCACTGTTTCGACTACGCTCAACAATCAGACGCGAGGCAAAAAGCAGGCGGTCAGCGAGCGTAGTCGTTGCCACAGCCTCTTGTAAAGAAGTTAGGCATAAGATAGGAAAAACGCAGCACTTAACAAGATAGTTGCCTGAACATAAAAACACAGTGACAGATTATTATTTACAGCTTCCGCTAAGAATATTTAGCAGTTATCGTTTGTATTTGATACAGTTTTGATACATCTTGTGGAATGGAGATAAGTCCGATTTAAAGTTTTTATAAATCAAAATTTGGTAAGATATTTCCCTTGCCCAGCAAGGCTTTTGAACTCAAATTACAATCAAAAATATAGTTTGTTTAATTAATAACTGTATACTTTATCTGTGTGGTGAAAAAAATTACATCCTGTTAGATACAAGCTATTTATATACACAATTTTATAAAAATTGCAATTATACAAAAGGGTGAAATTACAACATTGAATTTCATACTAAATTAAGTTTCAAAAAATGCGCGAACGGTAACTTTCAGACTTTAAAGTGTTTTAATAAAGTTATTACCGAAAGTTTAGAGAAGCAAAAACATGAAAGGTTTCAGGAAGTTATCTTCAATAGCAGTATTGCTATTTGCCTTTGTGTCTCCGCCCTCATTAGTTGAAGCGAAAGATATTTCTCTAAGTAATACTCTGAATGAACAGAGCGTTGCACCAGATGCTAACCTGGTTGGAAATAAAACCGGAGAGGTTTTGATTGCTCAACGGTGGTCAAGACGATACCAGAGAATCCGAGGACGGCAGAGAATCCGAGGACGGCAGCCCTATGGACGATACCAGAGAATTCGAGGACGGCAGCCCTACGGACGATACCAGAGAATCCAACGATGGCAGCCCTACGGAAGACGGCAGATAATCCAACGAAGGCAGGGCTTTGGACAACGCCAGATTATTGAACGACGGCAGCCCTACGGACGATATCAGATTATCCGCCGACGCTATTAGGGATAGGAGTGAAAATGACGTAGGCATAATACCCTTCTCCTAACGGAAAGGCTACGCGTAGCTTGCTTGCAGAAAGTGCTATGGGAAGCCTCCAGCTACATGAATTTTGCCTACTAAATATTTCGGATAACACATATTTAGTTCACCAGATGTCTAATGGTTAGTAGTTGTTCTATTAACCACTAAACATTAACTATGGTGGCTCACTTCAGCTTGGGATTAATCGCTGATATCACCTTAAAATTGGCGATTTTCCAAGGTTGTATCATCAAATTTTGTTGCTGAGATGAAAATTCAGTACTGGCGGAACGCTCTAATAAATCTACTGTATTTCCGAGATTTAACCCTAAATCACTTTGCAAAGATAACTCGGCTGTTTCTCCGTGAGATTCATAACATCGCAGAATTAACTGCTGTGAATCATCTTCAGATGGCTTCAAGGCCATTAAGATTAAATTTTCAGCTGATAAATCTAGGAAACTTACTCCTTCAATAGTGTCGGTAGCGGAGGGTTGAGCGAGTGGCCAATTGAATATCACTTGCAACGGTATATTCAATTCATAGCCACGCCGTACTGTATGGGCTGATTCCCAACTATCAGCATGAGGATACAAGGTATATTTGAACTCGTGAAAACCTCGGTCAGCTTTTGAGTCTGGCCAATTAGAACTGCGTAGCAGTGTTAGACGGAGTTGATTTGGTTTGCTGTCATAACCGTATTTACAATCATTGAGCAAACTGACACCATAACGATTTGGGATTGCGGTATCTTCTGTCTGTGTGTTTTCTGCTGTTAAATCAGCCCAACGCAAAGCAGGAACTTCCCATTTTGCTTGTTCTGCGGGAGTTTGCGGTTTAGTTGGGCGGCGAATCGCGCCACAGGGAATTTCATAAGTAGCAAAGTCAGCTTCAATATTTAGAGGAAAAGCAGCTTTCACTAATACATGATTTTCTTGCCAATTGACAGTTGTAGCAATGTTCAGCAGAGGTGAACCAGCTTGCAGAATATAGTCTTGGCAAAATTCTGATTCACCCAACTGACGCACCACGCGCACACGACTTTGCACTGGGCCTTGTTCTAACCACTGAATAAATTGAAGATTTGTTGAGGGTAAAGGATGTTGAGCATAATTGGGGTCTATATTCCAAGCATCCCAATATTGCCCACTATCTTTAAAAGCTTGCAGTTGATTCCCCGCCCCACTTAAAACTTCTCGCTGATAAGTTTTGTCAAAAACACTTGATAAATCTCCGGTGTCGGGGTCTATAACAACTCGCAAGAATTCATTTTCTAAAATCCAGTCTGGGAAAAGTGGGGGAGATGAAGGAAAAACGCGATTCATCTCGTCTGGACTGGAGAGTGAAGGAGAAAGCCAAAATATGCGGTAGCCTACGGATGGAATTTCGGTGGCAAGAAATAGTAGGGTTGATGGTTCAGATAATTGGGAGACAAGCTGGTTTCCAGAAGCATCGTAAATCTGCCATTCCTGGGTAGCTGTTGGTGGTGTGGGTAAGGCTACAGAGATTACCTCAGAACGTTGCCAATTAAGAGAATTGAAAACAAAAATAGGCAGACTATCGGGTTTTGGTGGTTCTGATAGGGTAATGTGAGATGCGATCGCTAATAGTGATTCCTGTAATATTTTCGTTCCCATTTGTTCCACTTGCTGCCATTGAGGCAAGGCATCTGTGTAAACTTGGGTAATTGAAGAACCAGGTAAAATATCGTGAAACTGTTGAAATAACACTTGTTTCCAAGCTGCTTCAATTTCTGCTTTCGGATATGTCACACCGCAGCTTAGAGTTGCCAAGGTAGCAAATAGTTCAGCTTGATATAATAAATTTTCACAACGACGATTCCAGCGTTTTTGATCCCCGTGGGTAGTGTAGCAACCGCGATGAAATTCTAAGTATAGTTCGTCATTCCAAGTAGGGAATGAGGGGGATGGGGAAGCAGGGGAAGCAGGGGAGGCAGGGGGAGCAGGGGAAGCAGGGGAGGCAGGGGGAGAATAATAACTCTTGACTCCTGAATTCTGACTCCTGAATTCTGCCTCCTGTCTCCTGCCTTCTTTACTGATTTGCTGTAAATACTTTTCAGCCGTCGTAAATTCTAAGTCTGGGAACAAAGGCGACTTTTGCCAGCGTTGGGCGGTTTCTAACATATCACGGGTGGGGCCGCCGCCGTGGTCGCCGACACCGGGAAGCCAGAGGGATTCTGGTAAACTAGTTTGAGTTTGCCACTCAAGAGCATAAGTTGCCATCTTAACTGGGTCTATAGCTTCACCGATGGGTGCAGACATCAAACTAAAGACTTCGCTACCGTCAGGCGATCGCCACCAAAAAGCCCCATAATCAAATTTAGTAGTATCATTCCACCGCAACTTCTGCGTCACAAAATACTCAATTCCAGCATTAGCGAAAAACTGCGGTAAAGTGGCACAGAAACCAAAAGAATCTGGAACCCATTCCACAGTTGAGAACTTGCCAAATTTCTCCTGGATGTACCGTTGACCATACAATAACTGACGGACTATTGATTCACCAGCAATTATGTTGAGTTCTGGTTCCACCCACATTCCGCCGACAACTTCCCAACGTCCGGCGGCTACCTGTGCTTGAATTGCCTTAAACAAATCCGGGCGATGTTCTTCAATCCAAGCATAAAGTGCGGGGCTTGAATGACAAAAAATTAACTCAGGAAAATCTGCTTGCAACTTCAAAACCGACTCAAAAGTATTTTGCGCCGCATTCCAAGTTTCACTTACAGGCCATAACCATGCTAAATCTAAGTGAGCATGACCCAACAGGAAAATTTTAGATTTTTGATCCCCCCAACCCCCCTTCAAAAGTGGGGCTAAGATATCGGATTGAATTAAATTTTGGCGTAGAGATAAAAACGACTTTACCAACCCTCCCTTCTCCTCCTCCGTGTTCTCTGCGCCTCTGCGGTTGGTAACTTCCCCCACCATTGCCGCCAAAACATCCAACTTCTCCGGCGCAAATTTTTCCAAATAAAGTTGCACCACAGCTAACTCATCAGCCACAAAACCCGGATCGGGATTATTATCAACATAAGACTCATAAACTAGGAGCGATCGCACTAAAGCACCATCACAATGTCCCGGACTCACTAACCGCAAAGCCACAGTGAATTCTTCCCCAGGCGTCACCCCCTGACACAGAAGCACTCTCGGCGAACAATCAAATAAATCCCCCTCCAGCACTAACTCGCCATTTACATAAATCTCAGCAGAATCCGCCCACCAAACCAGCGCCAGCCGCAAAGATAACCCAGCTAAGGGATAACCCTGTAAATCTTGGGGAACCACCAATCTTTGCACTAGCCATAGCACTTTTTTCCCGCCCGTCCAAGCAATATGTTCTTTAGCATTCAACTGGACAGGTTGCCAATCAGACAAATCAGCAGCTACAACATCAGTAATAACTAAGTCAGATTCCTGATACAGCCACGTAGACTGGATATTAACTTGACAAAAAGAGCGCAGTTGCTCAATTGTTTGTGAGATAAATTTGGTCTGGGATTGAGAGACAGTCGGGGTCATATATTCGCTAAGATGAGGTGTTGGTCGTTTTTATTGTTTGGCGCGAGTCTCACAACTTAACAAGACTTGAACTAAAAAATTACTACTATGTCTTCTGGTTCCTCTGGTCGTTATCAAAGCAGACTATTTAACTTTGTCCACCAGCAATCTCGGCGGGTGACACAACAGTGGGAACATACCTTTCGGCATTTGCAAGTCGCCACTAAGTGGGGTGTCGAGGTACTACTTTACCCAGTGTATCTACTGTTTCAGTCATCTGAATCATCTGGGAAAACGCTACATACTAGAGAACCACAAACTAGATTAAAGTTACAACCAAATGATACCGATTTCCAGCCTGAAACTCTACCCAATGCTGATAGTCCCATTCAAAATGTACTAGAGGCAGTCAATTACCTGTCACCAGATGAACCCGCCTCCACTCCTACGAAAGCATCTGAACATTTCAATCCCTTGGCTTTATTGGGAGTTTTTCGGCTGAAATTCATTGAAAAGAACTCTAATCTTACTCAATCATCAAATATTACGGCTAATCAAGCTCTCAGTCTCAACCCTTCACAATTAGACAATGCCCTTCAACAGCGTCTTCCAATAGTGCAAGGAATTGCCACAAATTTGATGAATCGAAATTTAGTACTTGTTACTGCCGACAATGAAATTCTAGATATCTTAACACGGGAACAACAGGCAAAATTAGAAGACCGAATTATTAACGAAGTTGCTAATTACTGGCAGTGTTGGCGTTTGATTATAGCTAAAAAAGAAACGCAGTTATTACCACAAATTGACCGATTATTAGCAAAACTCACTGACGTAAATCCAGCGAAAATTCCAGTTTTAGCCGAGAGTGTACCAAAAGATTTACTTAATACAGATAAATTATTAGCATTTCTAGATATAGCCGTTGCTAAGTTGGAATCGAATGCTTTAGTCCCAGCGCAAAAACGTAGCCAGGAAGTTATCCAAGTTGCTCAAACCCAGTTAAACATATTTCTTTATGGCAAAGATCAATTAGCTGCCAAAGGAGAGATTGCCCCCAACGCTGATGGTTTAGAAACTCATTCGCAGAATTTTCAGGCTTTGATTGAGGCGGCGCTTAATTACTTTTTTGGTGTTGGTAATAGAAAAACACTTGAGACAACGATTAGTAATGAGATGCCAGGTAAACTCTTTTCGTCACGCCTTAGAAAAGCCTTATCCAAAAGCCCTCTAGGAGAGAACCAGGATTTCACAAACGATCCTTGGCTAACGTGGAATGATTTATTTGGTGACACCGAAACTATTGCTGACAAGCCAGTTACACTTTCTGAAGAAAAAAATCCTGCTTTAGCCCCAAGTTTATCAATAAGGCATTTTCCACAAAAGAATTTGAGTGTAAAACAACCTAAATTCGGATCTGGTTTGGTACAAAGAAAACAACCAAGTAGTAATCTCGCCTCAAGTCAAAAAACATCTGGAAAAGTCGCCTCTGTTAAACAAACTCAAACCCGTATTTCCCAAACTAAAAGCGAGAGTCGTAAAGGAGAAATTTTACAACAGCAATTTCATCAAAGTAGTCATGTTGAGGCACAGCCAGACTGGATAGAAACCACAGCAACTTCAACTGGTTATGAAAAGCACCCCTTAGAGCAACTTTTAGAATGGCTTGATTATATTATGGTCTGGCTAGAAGAAAGATTTGTAAAGGTTTTTCAGTCGTTGCGGCAGCTTTGGCAAGGGAAATAAGTTAAGAGATATTTTTTCAAAATTTACTATAATATTCACAATTTTCCAATTCAGATTTTTGGCATAAACGTAGGATGCATTAGTAAAACGTAACACACCCTACATCTACTCTTAAATTTTGAATTTTGAATTTTGAATTTTGAATTCTTATTGGTGGTTGTCTAAGTGAAAATTATTGTTTACTGTAAATACTTCAATTTCAAAAATCCATTAGATAAACCGAAAATTGAGACGTTTGTGGTAAATCTGCCTCAAATCCCGAAGATAGGTGAAACAATTGTAGTCGAAAGAATTTCACCGCAAAAGCAGTTTGTAATTATCTTTGAATACATTGTGACAGCAGTACAATTTAATGCATCTAGGGAATCGGCTGATTCAGCAGATGCCCAGGTAAGTGCATTTCTGAACCACTGTTGGGAGGGAACATCAAATTTCAAAGTTACAAACTTTTTAGAAAAATAATCTCCGATCGCAATATAGCGATTCCCTGTTAAGTGAGGTACAGATAATATTTTGAAACGCAGAGGGACGCAAAGTAAAGCGCAGAGGTACACAGAGATTTGTACCTCAACAGACTAGGAAATGCTATATATGATTGAGTAAATGCGGTACTCAAGGATGGCAAAGTTTCTGATTGGACTCTATTTTCTTGCTGATGGCTAGATTTTGAGTTGCTATTTGATAACACCCTCTTTGAATTCATAAAATAATCGTAATTCTTGAGGTTATATCATTAACCAACCCACGGTTAGAAGTTGTGGAATTATTTTCAGGATACTTTAAATAGATGAGGGTAACTCAATTAACTGTAATTACTATAAATGTTGACTTTTTAGTAACTTGTTGGAAAATACGTAAAAAATTAACCCTATGATTGACCATAGCGATCGCCTAGCTTGTCGTAAAGAAGGCAGATTTCCAGGTGTTGGAGGACTTGAACTGTATTACCAAAGCTGGCATCCAGAGGGTAAAGTCCGAGCAATATTAGCCATTGTGCATGGACTTGGAGGGCACAGCGATCGCTACAGTAATGTAATTGAGCATTTGATACCCAAGCAATACGCTATCTACGCCTTAGATTTGCGCGGTCATGGACGCTCACCGGGTCAGCAAGGCTATATCAACGCTTGGAGTGAGTTTCGTGAAGACTTGGGAGCTTTTTTACAGTTAATTCAGACTCAAAATCCTGGATGTCCAGTTTTTCTCTTGGGTCACAGTTTAGGTGGGGTGATTGTCTTAGATTATATTCTGCGCTATCCCCAACAAGCATCATTATTGCAGGGTGCGATCGCTCTTGCGCCAACCTTGGGGAAAGTTGGGGTTTCACCGATTCGGGTACTTTTAGGAAAAATGCTCTCACGGGTGTGGCCGCGTTTTACACTGAATACAGGCATTGACATCAGTACTGCTTCACGAGATCCGCAGATTTTAGCTGCGATCGCTCAGGATACACTGCGACATACCCTTGCTACTGCCCGTTTAGCTACAGAATTCTTTGCAACAGTTGATTGGATTAATGCTCACGCAGGTGATTGGCAATTACCATTGTTGATTCTCCACGGTGGCGCAGACCAAGTGGCTTTGCCAACAGGAAGCGACATCTTTTGCCAACGGGTAAACTGCAAAGATAAGCTGAGAATTGAGTATCCGGGAGCCTATCATGAGATTCAGAGTGACCTCAATTATCGCGAGGTACTAGCTGATTTAGAAGATTGGTTGGAGCAACACCTACCATCTGAGGTAGTGCAGTTAGGACGGGAAAACGCTGAGTTAGAGTTTCCTAGTTCTTAGCTTTTAGTACAGAGGCTTAATTACTCTATCGTCAAGCAATGCATAGACGTAGCGCGTCGTAGCCACAAAGCTTAAGGATATGAATAATGGGCATTGCATAAATGCGGGATGAATCACTCAAATACAGGTATTTTGCTATACTTCAATAATTGCGATCGCTCTTAAACTCTACAGTCAGAGTTTCGCCATCACCTATGAGTTTTATAAGTATTTCTGGAGTTATCATGGCTATAGTATCCTAGCGATCGCACATTGAAAAATAACAACTACAGTGTTGTTGGATCAACCGCTACAATTCCTTCAGACGCATAGCGCATAAAATCTTTACTATTGAATGTCAAAATATGCGTCACACTATTTGCCTTCATATTAGCAACGAGACGAGCATCATGCACTTGGACACCTGACACACTGAATGCGACGACAAGCTTACGCCACTCAGGGTAAGTAGTAGGCATATCAGGCAACAATGGAAAGAGGCGCTCAATCAGTCGTAGCAGCCGATCTGTATCTGTTGGTGTTAAGCCAAATCCGTTTTTTGTGGCTGGTCTTGTAGCAACATTCCAAAACTCAACACAGTTTTGCACGGTGATTTGCAGTGTATGTCCATCGCGTCGCAGTTTTCGGATCGCAGTTCGTATTATTGGGTGTAGTGGGTGAGTGCGATCTACAAAACGCAGTAGGATGTTAGTGTCTATGAGGTATACCACTGCTAAGGATGATCCTCATAAATACTCTCACGACTCACAGCATAATCTGACAGCACTGCTAAATTTGACCCAACACATAGCGCAAATTCTTCAGCTAACTTATCTGCAACGACTTCAAACTCCTCATTGTTCAGTTGAGCCTGTGTCTGAAGCTTTGCCATCAACTGAGCGCATTTTCCTTCTTGGCTTTTGCACTGTTGGTCTTGAAAGATTAGCTCTTGAAGATATTCACTGGCTGAACTATAACCGCCTTTAGCTACTTGTTCTTCGACAAAGACTTTCATCGACTCAGGTAAGGAAATCTGAATGTTAGTCATACCTTCTCTGTTTTGATATTATCCTTGGTTGCTGGCACAAAAAACTTCATAGGCTTTGGTTACGAATAACATGAGTTTCACTAGCACCAGCGTAACGCAATTACCAAGGTAATCTGCTCCCATCCCATGAGAAAAACTGTCCACTATCACCTTCTTGAAGCTGTTCGATCACAGCCAATAATTGGGTAACAGTACGTTCTACTGAAAATAATTTTTCCGCAGGTACATTTCTTTGGAAAGGACGAGAAAGCCGGGTATCAGTTGTACCAGGATGTAATGTTACTATTAATGCTTTCGGACAACTTCTCTTATACTCAATTGCCGCAGTTCGCATCAACATATTGAGTGCTGCTTTAGAAGCCCGATAGCCGTACCATCCACCAAGTTGATTATCGCCAATACTGCCCAATTTAGCAGAAATAGTGGCGAACACGCTGCGTTCTCCATGACGAAACAGAGGCAATAAATGTTTAGCCAGTAAGACAGCACCAATACTATTTATCTGAAAGTAGCGCAGCAAATTTTCTGAATTGATCTGTTTTAAGCTTTTTTCAGGTTGCAAAGTATCTTCATGTAACAGTCCTACACAGTTGACTACCAAATGCAATTTATCAACTTGATTATGTATTTTTTGAACAGCTTCAATAATCTGTAACTCGTCAGTAATATCCATCTCCAAACAAATTAATCGCTCAGGATATTCGTTTGCAAGAGCTATTAACTCTGAGGACAATTTCGGTTGACGAGAAGTTGCATAAATTTTAGCTATTGTGCGATCGTGTAGCAATTTTTTCAGAAAACCCAAACCAATACCTTGGCTGGCTCCCACAATCAAAGCATTGACAGGATTAATTTCATCGATAAAAGACATTAGAGCAAAGCGCCACCACAACTAGAACCACACCCAGCAGTACAACCATAGCAATAAGCAGCAGTTTGTACCTCATTAATCAGGTCTAAATTACCAGCTTCTAACAATTTGCCAACTGTCAAAGTTTCACCATTACGAGTTTTTGCAGGCAAATTCATCATTTGGTTAAAATCACAATCATATACATTGCCCAGATAGTCAATTGAAAGTTCATCGCGACACATTAAATGTTCAACTGTGCTGGGATTAAAATGCGACTCTAAAAACTGCAAATAGCTAGCGTAAAGTTTTCTCCGTTCTAAATGCATTTTGGTTCTACCAACTGGTAGATTAGTAAAGGTAAAGAGGTTGTTAAACACAATATTAAAATGTTCTTGTAAGAACATTTTGTAATCTCGTTCTAGGTTGCTTTGTTCGGGAGCTAAAGAAAATTTTTCCTCGGTGGGTAACTGAGGATTAAAAACCAAATCCAAAATTAAATTTTGGTCTTTACCATAGCCCATTTGGTTAAGCCACTGCAAAGCTTTGACTGAACTATCAAAAACACCAGTACCGCGCATTTTATCAACATTATCTGCTAGGTAACAGGGTAGAGAAGCCACAATTCTTACTTGGTGTTTAGCAAAGTATTCTGGTAAATCACCAAATCCATCTTCAAAATAAATCGCCAAATTAGACCGGACAATCACTTGTTTGCCAGTTGTTTTTGCTGCTTCTACCAGTGGCTTAAATCCATAATTCATTTCAGGTGCGCCACCAGTCAAATCCACAATTTTAATCTCAGGAAATTTATGGATTAGTGAAGTCAATTGTTCGCAAATTTCAGGAGAAAGTTCTTCTGTACGTTTTGGCCCGGCTTCGACATGACAGTGTGTACAGGCAAGATTACAACGCTTACCTAGATTAATTTGTAAAACAGTGATTCCTTTTTTTGTCAAAGGTGAACTGAGTTTATTTTGAAAGGCTGTGACTGCTGTATTTCGGATAATTTTTGGTTGAGTTTGCATTAGTTACTACTCCTAAAAAGTTGCACAACAATATTCAATTTTTCTAACCTTGCAGTAATCTGTAGGTTATTGCACTAATAATTGCAGCAGTTGGTAAAGTTAAAATCCACGATAGTAAAATCTGATAAAAAACACGAGTATTATATTTAGATTTTTTGTTAATTAATCCAACACCAAAAATAGAACTAACTGAAACGTAAGTAGTAGAAACTGGAAGCCCAAACCGAGTAGCTGCAATGACTAGAACTCCAGTTACTATATTTGCTGATAAGCCTTGAGTATGATTCATTGAAGTAATCTTTTCACTCATGGTTATTGCAACTTTTTGGGAGTTGAGTAAACCGCCAAGTGCCATTGCGATCGCTATCAAGATCGCTCCTCCCTGAATCGAGAAGTACTCAATAATTAGAAGGAGTGAAACAATCTTAGGAGTATCATTGAATCCTCTAGCAAAACTGACAATTCCAGCGCTGAAAAAATGACAAGCATCAATTATTTTTTGGTTGACTGGTAGATGCCATTTTGAATTAATATAGCCAGATAAGCTGTAAATTCCTGCGGACAAGGGAATAGCCATGATTGGACTGAGTAATAAAGGCAAAATAAAGGAAGTTCCTAAAGCTGCAAAATTAACTTGTAGTCCGATCGCAACTAATCCAGCGCCAACCAGCGCACCTGTTAAACTGTGAGTTGTGGAAATGGGAAACCCCATGAGGCTAGCAATGATTACAGTCAATCCAGTAGCGATCGCCACTGCAAGATGAAACTCTGGAGAATTAGCGATCGCATCAGGTAATAGTCCTTTTCCAGAGAAGTTTTTAATTAATGCTCCTGCTAAAAAAATCCCAGTTATTGCACCAGCAAAAGTTGTGAAAGTTGCCCACAAAATTGCTGTTTGATAGCTGCTAGTTCGGCTACCAAACAGTGTTGCTACACCTTGAAAATTATCATTTGCTCCATTTGAATATGCTAAAAAAAGCGTAGCTAAAAAAATACTAATTAACAACATTTTGGAGTCTATAAAGAAGAAGTCAGAATTCAGAAATTAGAATTCAGAATGTAATTAGTGAAAGATTCAAATTGTGCATTTATTGCCCAGTCGCACAGAACCATTCTGAATTATGACACCTGAATTCTTTCTGAATAAATTAACAGCAGCCACCACCGCTATAGTGCCAAGTTGAATTGGTAACAATTATTTCTGCTGGCTTACTATCAGCAAGTTTAGCAGCCGTTTTATCACACACCGCAGCCGGAATACCTAGCTGAAGTATATGACCTGCCAAATCGTCAAAGAAAGGTTCAGAACCAGCATAAATTGCTGTTTTTCCAGTGAAAATGCAAGCACCATCTTCTGGAATTACAACTTTAAATGAAACAGAATCCAGACTTTCTAAAAGTAGGTTTTCTTCTAAATTATAAGTCTGGGAATCTAGTAGGCGATAAGGACGACGGGCACGAATTTCAACTTGACCAAAACCAGCATTTATAATCTTTTCAGTATACTCTTGATATGTGAGTGCGCCTGATAAACACATGGCTCTCAGCCGCTCATCATCTTGAAGATGTGCTGGAATGGGACGAGTCGCAATTGGATCGCTCATCTGCAAGCGTCCACCTGGTTTTAATACCCGATATGCTTCTTTTAAAGCACGAGTTAAATCTTCTGGTTCAAAGATGTTGAAAAGACAATTTTGGGCTACGATATCGACGCTACCATCAGCAACAGGTAAGTTAAAAGCATCACCTTCGCGGATTTCCACAAAGCTGGTGTTAAACCAGGGGTTTTCTTGAGCAGCAATTTCCAAATTACGTGCAGCTGCTTCCCGCATGGCCCCAACCGGTTCAACGGCAATTACAGCACTTGCATAACGGGAAAAATAAGCGAATTGCAACGCTTCTAAGCCGCCACCAACGCCGACGTACAGCACAGTAGGTTGGTTTCCTAGTTCGGTGGGGTGAACAGTGGTGCCACAACCATAATTCATTTCCTGCATTGACAAAGGAATTTTCAATCCTGGTAGTTGCAGGGGCGTACTTTGTACACAACAAAGTCCAACTTGCGGGGTTTGGGCAACTTCGCGGTAGAACTGCGCTGCTGTTTCTAGATAGGTCATGCCACTTTGAGTTTTGGATTTTGGATGATAGCTTTGTGCATCCTAATATAATTAACTCTAAGTTGGATGAGTTTTTGTAGAGATTGCCAAAAACGCCAAAGGTTGCTATACTGGTCAGTTTTGCTTTTGGGCGATAGGCACTGAGGGAATAAGG
The DNA here is from genome assembly GCF_034531215.2 of Nostoc sp. ChiSLP03a. Lineage (NCBI taxonomy): Bacteria > Bacillati > Cyanobacteriota > Cyanophyceae > Nostocales > Nostocaceae > Nostoc > Nostoc sp. ChiSLP03a. The sequence goes on along the minus strand of NZ_JAVRBQ020000185.1, from coordinate 48,540 downwards.
AAGAATTATTGAAAAGTCTTTCGCTTGTCTCCCCCAATCCCCAATTCAATCATGCAATGTGTAGCCAACACCAATCGCAGTTGGAATGAGACATTTTTCATTATTGGCTTCAAGTTTCAGGCGCAGGTAGTTAATGTAAGGTTCAATAATGTTGGCATCGCCCATGAAGTCATAACCCCAGACTTCCTTTAAAATGCGATCGCAGCTAATTATCTGTCGCGGATGGGCCAGCAAATATTCTAATAAATCAAATTCCTTAGCAGTTAACTCAATTAACGCCGATCTCGGTATACTTCCCGCGTGCGACGATTTAAACTTAGGTCTTCAAATTATAAAACATCTGCGTACTCTACTTGCTTCTTCGTAGGCGAGCGCTGACTCTGGCTAATAATTCATCAACGCTGAAGGGTTTAACGAGGTAATCATCAGCACCAGCGTCTAAACCTGCAATGCGATCGCTTACTTCATCTTTGACGGTTAATAAAATTATTGGCACTTTCTGGGCGATATTCCGCAGGCGGCTGCAAATTTCCCACCCCGACAAACCAGGCAACATCCAGTCTAAGATTACTAAATCCAGATGCAACTCTCTGGCTGCGGTGAGTGCAGTTAATCCATCGTAGGCAATACTGACTTGATAGCCTTCATAATTCAATTCCAATTCGATAAATCGTGCCAGTTTGACTTCATCTTCAATCAGTAAGATGTGCGTCATGATGATCTTAATAATTTCAGCAGGATACGGGAAGCAACAATAGTGCCAGCTACTTAATAGCCAAACATCTAATTAGGTGTACGTTAGCTTAGTATAAACCTAAGTAAGTAACAACCGTAAATCTGCAATTACCGATCGCTGCTCGATCGAAGAACAATCCAACTGGCGATCAGCAATAAGCTGTGATATCTTCACCACATTCATCGGCGAGATAACAGAGCGCTCTAAAACGCAAACCAACCACTTCTTCGTATAGAGGATTTAATTTACACATAGGTGGAATATGAAATAGCTTCCGGCCAAGCAGCATGATGTCTCGCTCAAAGGGACATTGAGCAGGAATAGCTTTGCATAGCAAATGAGCCAATTTGGAGTTATGAATTTCTATCGTTTCCAACCACTCGCGGACTGGGTGCAGTAGGTCGTTGTGTGAGCGAACTTGAATAAAGCTTGTCATAATTTTTCACCTTGATAATTTCAAACTAGATTGAGCTTTTTGTATTTGAACCTCTATAAATAGATACAGATCGGTTTTATAGTTTTATGCACTTATTACTTTTTCTTTGATTCTCTACAGAGGTAGAAATTGTAGTGTTAACTACACATTCAAGTACTACAGTTCCCGATAATTTGTCCTGACTTTTCACTTCATATTAAAAAACCCATCCAAAACTGAACCCCCTAACCTTTCTCTCGTAGAGAAGCTCGATTTTCAGGGCAAAAAGGTGACAGGATAACGCTTTTGGGCAAATTGGCACTATTTGACAAACATTTCGGCTCAATCCCTGAGGATGCAGAATTTTTCAGGTTACTGATAGTACTTTATGTTTTTATTTAGTCTACGCATTTGTCAATCAATTTAATATCAAGCTAATATAAGTAAAGATTGTTAAGTGCAATCACTGATGTTGTATAGCACATTGACATAATTTATGCAAGCGAAAATATCGTGAAGATGGCTATGGAAATATACTGAATTATTTAACAAAATTTATTATTTGCTTTCTCATGTCTCAGAAAATATACGCTCACAATCATTAACTAATATAGATATCCTTTATTAGAGCTAATTCGCTCTCAAAGTTAAGAAACTTGGTATCAGTTACTAAAACTATGACGAGTAGTTGGGCTGCTAGTCACCCTTCTCTTTTAAAGACGGGAACGCGTGACGATTGTAACAGCGCTAACGCAGCGATCGCGGTTCGTCTCATTAACGCAGCCTCTGTCTTCGACACGCTGTTCGCGAACGTAGAGAAAACAAGATAGCCAGTAAAGACTGATTGTTACCGTTCTACAGCACTGGCTCACCGTTTTTACCAATTTAGCCAGCAGCTATTTTTTCAACTAGGAAGGTAAAAAATGGAATGGGCTATTTACAAAAAGAATACAGGCAGTTTTGTAATAGCAGTCGCAATTATGACTGCTGTTGGGGTTATCTCATATCTTAGTTTGCTTCAGTATAAAGAAAACGCTCAAAGGGTAACACATACACGCGAAGTGCTTGAAAAAACAAAAGAAGTCATGTCACAGATCAAAGATGCAGAGACTGGACAACGGGGCTATCTTCTCACAGGCAAAGAACGGTATCTGGAACCGTATCGCACTGCAACTGGACAGATTGCTGAGAAACTTCAGGCTCTACGCCAATTGACTGCGGATAACCCGAATCAACAGCAACGGCTCGATCGCCTTGAACCTCTGATAACTAAAAAACTGGTTTTGATTGAACAGACGATTAACGCTAGGAGCAAAAATTTAGAGTCCGCGTTGCAAATAGTTCAGACAGATCGGGGTCAGCAGATTATGGAGGACATCCGAATGCTGACTACAGCTATGGAGAATGAAGAAAATGAGTTGTTGAAAAAGCGATTGATGAAGGCGAACGCCAGCGCTCATCAAACAACTTTGCTGACTATTTTTGGTAGCATTATCGCTTCTCTTATCGTCGGTTTCGCAGCCACAATTACCAATCAGGAACTTGTCAAACGCAAGCGGATGGAAAATTCTCTGCAAAAGGCTCGCGATCGGTTAGAAATAGAGGTTAACAAACAGACTGCCGAACTGAGAAACACTAACGAAGAATTGCAAACTGAAATTAATGAGCGCAAAAAGGCGGAGTCAGAGATTCTGCGTCTGAACGTCCAGCTTGAGGGGCGAGTTGCAGAACGCACAGCACAACTCGAAGCCACTAACAAAGAGATGGAAGCATTTAGTTATTCTGTGTCTCACGACCTGCGCGCTCCCTTGCGGAGCATCGATGGCTTTAGTCAAGCACTCCTAGAAGATTATGCTGACAAGCTGGACGCACTAGGTCAAAACTACCTCCAGCGAGTGCGTGCAGCCACCCAGCGAATGGCACAACTGATCGACGATTTACTAAATCTGTCACGATTAACGCGTAGTGAGATGCGTTACGAAAAGGTCGATCTGAGCGGATTGGTGGAGGCGATCGCTACAGAGTTGCACAAAACCCAACCAGAACGCCAAGTAGAGTTTATCATTACGCCGGGATTGGTTGCTAATGGTGATGCTCATCTGTTACGGATCGTGTTAGAAAACCTACTGGGTAATGCCTGGAAGTTTACAGGTAAACATCAAAAAGCACGGATAGAATTTGGGTTTTTGCAGCAAGATGACAGCCACGTGTATTTTGTCCGTGATGATGGCACAGGCTTCGATATGGCCTATATTGACAAACTCTTCGGTGCTTTTCAGCGCTTACACGCCATGACTGAGTTTGAAGGCACTGGCATCGGACTAGCTACTGTACAGCGCATTGTTCACCGTCATGGTGGCCGTGTTTGGGCTGAAAGCGCAGTCGAGCAAGGCGCAACATTTTACTTCACCCTTTAACTAGAGGAATACAACATGATTTTACTTGTAGAAGACAATCCTGATGATGAAGCGCTCACTCTACGCGCACTGAAGAAAAACAATATTCTGAACGAGGTAGTAGTAGCGCGCGATGGGGTAGAAGCCCTAGATTATCTCTTTGGTAAAGGTGTATACGCCGATCGCGACATGAACGTTATGCCGAATCTCATCCTTCTAGATTTGAAGTTGCCTAAAATGGATGGTCTAGAAGTTTTGCGACACCTACGAACCGATGACAGGACAAAAATCCTTCCCGTCGTTATTCTCACCTCCTCCAAAGAGGAGCAAGACTTAATTAATGGTTATAGCTTGGGAGCCAACAGCTATGTTCGCAAACCAGTAGACTTTTCCCAATTCAGTGAAGCAGTGCGACAACTAGGATTGTACTGGTTTGTCTTAAATGAATCACCACCAAGAATATAGCTTCTCCCAATCCTCCAAAATCAGGTTATAGACGTAAGGCTGACTTTCTCAATTACGAATTACGAATTACATGGGTATACCACTGCGTGTATTACTTGTCGAGGATTCAGAAGATGACGCTTTGTTGCTACTGCGCGAACTGCAACGTGGTGGCTATGAAGTAACCTTTGAACGGATTGATACACCTACAGCCATGAAAGCTGCGATCGCAGAGCAAATATGGGATATCGTGATCTGCGATTATTCTATGCCCACCTTTAGCGCTCCGGCGGCATTGAAGCAGGTTAAGGAAAGTGGACTTGACTTGCCATTCATTATTGTCTCAGGCACGATTGGTGAAGATACGGCAGTCGCCGCCATGAAAGCTGGTGCCCATGACTACATTATCAAAGGCAATTTAGCGCGACTAACCCCTGCTGTTGCCCGCGAGTTGCGCGAAGCACTAGTGAGACGAGAGCGTAAACAAGCATCGGAGCAGATTAAAGCATCGCTTCAAGAAAAAGAGGTGCTATTGAAAGAAATTCATCATCGAGTAAAAAATAACTTGCAGATTATTTCTAGTCTGCTCAACCTGCAAGCAGAGTATCTCAAGGACAATCAAGCTCTTGAGGTATTCAAAGATAGCCAGAACCGGATTGAATCAATGGCTCTGATCCACGAGAAACTATATCAATCTCAAGATTTGGCAAGGATTAATTTTGCCGACTATATCCAAGATTTAGTAACTAATTTATTTTATTCATACAACGTTAATTCCAGCGATATTACTTTGAAAATGAATGTTGAGGAGGTTTTTCTAGCCATTGATGCAGCTATTCCTTGCGGCTTGATTATCAACGAACTTATTTCAAATTCCCTAAAATATGCTTTTCCCCAAACAGAGGGGGGAGAAATTTCTATTGACTTTCGCTTTGATGGAGTAAACTTATATATACTTGCCATCAGTGATAATGGTGTCGGTTTTGCCCAAGATTTTGACTTTCACAATACAGAATCATTAGGTCTGCGATTAGTAAAAGGTCTAACACATCAGCTAAAAGGCAATATCGATTTTAGCAGCAATAACGGAGTAAAGTATAAAATTATATTTCCGACTAAAAATTTATAAATTTAAAATTTAAATAAAAACATGAACCCAGTAAATATATTAGTTGTTGAAGATGAATTCATCGTGGCAATGGATATACAAAATCGGCTCAGGAAATTTGGATACACTGTTATAGGGCTTGCCGATTCTGGAGAAGAAGCAATTAAGAAAGCAGCAGATGATTCTTTAGATTTAGTTTTAATGGATATTCACCTAAAAGGAAACATGGACGGTGTGGAAGCCGCTCAAATAATTCATAATATTTTTGAGATTCCAGTCATATATCTGACTGCTAATGCAGATGAATCAACATTGAATCGAGCCAAGGTAACAGAGCCGTTTGGCTACATTCTCAAGCCTTTTAAAGAAAAAGAATTAAAGTTCACGATTGAAATTACTCTTTCTAAACATCGGACGGAAAAAAAATTAAAACAGAATGAACAATGGCTGACTACTGTACTTAAAAGTATTGGAGATGCTGTGATTACTAGCGACGAATCTGGAACTGTGACTTTTATGAATCCAATTGCGGAGGTATTGACGGGTTGGAATTATTCAGATGCGTTTGGTAAAGAAGCAGCAGAAGTATTCAATATTGCTCCTAAAAAAACTCGTATAATAATTGAAAGTCCTGTAACGCAAGTCCTTCAGTCTGGCGTTACTATCGATCTACCAGAACAGAGGATACTTATCGCTAAAAACGGTACAGAAATACCAATTGATGATAGTGTTGCAGCGATTAAAGATGATAACGGTAATATCACGGGTGCAGTTTTAGTCTTTCAGGATATCACCGAACGCAACCAAATTCTGGAAGCATTAGCACGTCGCCAGCAAGAATTCAAAGCACTAGTTGAAAATGCGCCTGATATTATTTCCAGATTTAACCCTCAATTGCGCTATGTTTACGTTAATCCAGTTATTGAAAAAGTTACAGGAATATCAGCCGAGACATTTATCGGCAAAACAAATGCAGAGTTAAATCTACCAGAAGAATTTTGCTGGATATGCGATCGCAAGCTTAGGCAAGTTTTCCAAACGAAAAAAGAAACGGAGTTTGAATGCAGTTTAGCGATCGGCCAGCAAACAAGACATTACCATACCCGCCTTGTCCCTGAATTAGCTAATGACGGTTCAGTATCTTTTGTTTTAAGTATCGCTCGTAACATTACTGCTCTCAAACTTGCAGAGGCGCAATTAATTCATGATGCCTTTCACGATATACTAACTGGTCTGCCAAACCGCGCCTTATTTATGGAACGGCTAGAACGAGCGCTCATGCTGACAAAACGACGCGCGAACTATACATTCGCTGTTCTCTTTCTAGACTTAGATCGCTTCAAAGTTATCAACGACAGTCTCGGCCATACAATTGGCGATCAACTACTAACTGCCCTTGCTCGCAGATTGGAAAATTGCCTGCGTACTGGAGACACAGTTGCCCGTCTAGGGGGAGACGAGTTTACAATTTTGCTCGACGATCTCCAAAATGCTAATGACGTAATCAGCGTAGTCGAGCGGATACAAGAAGCTCTAACATCTGCGTTCCAACTTAGTGGGTACGAGGTATTTACCACCGTCAGCATTGGCATCGCCCTGAGCAAGGGTAGTTACAACCGACCGGAAGAACTCTTGCGCGATGCTGACATTGCAATGTATCGCGCTAAAGCATTGGGTAAGGCACGCCATGAGATATTTGACTCAACTATGTACACCCAAGTAACGCAGCTATTAGAGTTAGAGATGGATCTACGACGGGCAGTTGAACGCCAGGAGTTTCAGGTTTACTACCAACCAATTATTTTATTAGAAACTTACAAAATTATTGGCTTCGAGGCTCTGGTTCGCTGGCAGCACCCGCAACACGGATTAATATCTCCAGACAGCTTTATTCCTCTGGCAGAAGAAACTGGGTTGATTATCCCTATTGGTTATTGGATACTAGGCGAGGCTTGTCGGCAGATGCGTGCTTGGCAACTACAATTTCCTACTGACCCACCTTTAACAATCAGTGTAAATCTTTCCACTAAGCAGTTTTCACAACCTGGGCTGATTGAGAAAATTAACCAAATTATCCAAGAGACTGGTTTAGAAGTTGGCAGTTTAAAGCTGGAGATTACCGAAAGCGTACTTATGGAGAATATGCAATTAGCAACTTTTATGCTCTTGCAACTGCAACAGATGAATATCCAATTACACTTAGATGATTTTGGCATCGGCTATTCATCCTTGAGTTATCTGCATCGCTTTCCCAGTAATGCCTTGAAGATTGATCGTTCCTTTATTGCTAAGATTGGTGCTAATGGAGAAAACTTAGAGATTGTTCAAGCGATCGTCGCTCTAGCACAAAGTCTAAATATAGATGTCATAGCAGAGGGCGTAGAAACATTAGAGCAACTGGCACAACTTCAAGTGATGAAATGCAAATATGCACAGGGATATTTTTTCTCCCAACCCCTCAATCGCAAGTTGGCAGAAACATTAATTTTATCTGGCATTGAACCTAGATATTAGCTTGTCTTTAGCTTCGTGTAACTAAGCCAAAGCCAACAAAAGTCCGATATTACAACTAATTCAGAATCGCTATAGTTAATTTGTATTATTAACCAAATTCTTGGAGGCGCAGCTAAACTTACTCTCAAAAAGCATCAAGCTTTAAGAAAGCTGCGAAAACTAATGACTGATAACTTTTTCAATAACAAAAAACTACTTTTTGACCTATGGGCATCAAGTTACGATTGGTTCTTTCCTTCAGTGTTTTATCGAGCCATTCACCAACGGTTACTGGAGTACGTCGATTTACCAGAGCTAGCAAATGTACTTGATATCGGCTGTGGTACCGGACGCTTGCTTGAGCGCCTTGCTACTCAGTTTCCCAATCTCCGAGCTACCGGATTGGATTTATCTGCTAATATGTTGCGGGTAGCAAGACAGAACAACCGCCACCGTCCACGCTTAATTTATATTGAGGGCAAGGCTGAGTCTCTTCCCTTTGCTGATGGTCAATTTGATGCCATTTTCAGTACTATCAGCTTCTTGCACTATTTGGAACCAAAACAGGTGGTTAGTGAGATAGCACGGGTACTTTCTCCCGGTGGACGCTTTTATTTGGTTGACATGACTTCCAAAAAAGAGACAGAACCTCAATTATTACCAATCTCTCCCCGTGGAATTAGACTCTACAGCCCCAATCAACGTCAACTTCTTGGCTCCTCGGCTGGGTTATTGTGTTTGAATCACCATTATTTACTAGGGCCTGTCTTACTAACGATTTTTGCTAAACCTCCGATTTGAAAATGGAGGCAATAAAAAGTTGGAAACATCTTGTATCAAGCCTTGTTCTGCATATCTTAAATTACGAATTACGAACTTGTACTGAGCGACTTGCCCTGAGCGTAGTCGAAGGAGCCGAAGTATTACGAATTACGAATTACGAATTACGAATTGGTCTGACCTCGATATTCCATAAATACCACAGGAACTTTGAGCAGCCTTTTAGCTAACTGCGAGAATCTAAATTTCTCCTTGAGCGTAGATAAGCCTATTGTCTTGGGAAATTGTGGCAAGTCTTCAAAAGATATTGGCACAAAGTCAAAGCGACTGTAAAACTGCACCAGTCGTTGACCTAAGCATTCCAGATAAAGTGGTTGCACTGCTGTATTAATCAAATGCTGCGTTAGCAAACTACCCAAACCGCGACCTCTCCAAGCTGATGCAACAACCAAGCTACCAAGTTCTTGTGCCCCTGAGAAATTACGTAGCTGTCCACAAGCTATCAGATTCTGATTGTATTCAATTACCCAAAATTGCTGCCAATTTAATTGGGTTGGATCGAGTTTCGCTGAAAATACCAGCAATCGAATCGACCACTGATCCCCAGAGGTTGCCTTGCGAAGGATACATCCAGATGGTAACGATAGATTGTTCTGGTTCATTAATTAGACTTTGATAGTTTGTATCACCATCATCACACCATATTATTCGCCTAGCCAGACTCAGATCGCTTGCCATTTACTGACAACTATCAATAAAGCAATTTTAAAAGCATCTTGGAGATAAAACCCGTTCCAGATTCTACCTTAGCCATAGGAAGGGTTGTAAGGTTAAATAACTCTATATTTATGGATTTTTTCAGCATACATGAGTAATACTAAACAATACTTCCGATAGAGGTAGAAATCAGTCATAACTATATCTGGATAGATGCATTCATACTCCTAATTTTTTAAGATAATCCCAAGGATAAATAATAAGGGATGTAATCATGGCTGAACAACAAAAATCTAATAATGAACAACCTGCGTCTACTGCTTCTGCTGACGGCGAAACCCCTACTGACGAAAGTATTCGCAAAACTGGTGATGCGCAAGGCAGTGATGCTAAATCCACTGCTACTCCAGAAGCTCCAGAAAACGATGGTGTAGCAGGTAGCCCCAATCAAGGAACTGAGTCACGTTAATTAATTTGAACTTTCTCAAGTTTTAATCAGCTCGTGGGGTCTTTTGTTGTAACCCTAATACACTAAATTTAGAGTGGAAATGTGGTGTTACACTACATCTCCACTTGTTTTTGTATCAAAAATTGCATTGTCTCTACGTTGGGGCGTTAGCGTAGCTTACCGCAGCTATGTTTATTCTCGTGTGGGTACTTGCAATCATGAATTTGTTTTCCTTGACTGGAATACTGCCCCCAGCCTAGCTCTTAGTAATTTACATATAGCGATCGCTCAGGATAATGATCTCAATATCTTGAGCAAATTTTTGAAGTTTTTTGCCGTCTTCATACTCGTCGAGAATTTTCTGGTACTGGCATTGGTCTAGCTATCTACAAAAAAATCGTTGAGCGATATGGCGATCGCATCTGGGCTGAGTCGAAACTGGGCCGGACGTAGGAACAGTATTTTATTTTACCTTCAACGCAAATTAAGGTATCTTTAAAATATATCTAATAAGCGCTTATTAACCTTCTAATAAGCGTATTAATTCTAGCCCTATCTAAAAAATAGGAAATCAGGTGATTATCTAACAAATTGATATAACCCTGTACTATGGAAAAGCTCACAATTCACATTCTATTAGTAGAAGATAGTGCAAGTGATGCTTATCTCCTACGCCGGATATTTTTAAATTCAGATCAAGAACAATGGCAAATGTTACATGTTGAACAGTTATCTGAGGCGATAGAAGCTAGCAGGGAAAATTCTACGTCTAACCTTGATAATTCTCAGATAGAGAGTCGAAAGCAACGCAGATTCGACCTAGTTTTGTTAGACCTCAGCCTTCCAGACTCTATTGGACTGGACACGTTGAAAGAATTTATGGCAGCAGTACCTGATATCCCAGTTGTGGTATTAACAGGTGTTGATGATGAAGATTTAGCACTGCAAGCATTAGCAGAAGGAGCGCAAGACTATCTAGTTAAAGATAAAATCACTATACAATGGTTAGTGCGTGCCATTCGCTATGCCATTGAAAGAAGCGAAATTCTCAATCAACTACGCGAGAGTGAAGAACGCACCCGTCAAGCGCTGGCAAAAGAACAGGAACTCAACGAGTTAAAGTCAAACTTTGTAGCAATGGTTTCTCACGAGTTCCGCACCCCTATGACTACGATTCAGACGGCTGTAGATATCCTTCAATACAACAGTTATAGACTAACTGATCTCCGAAGAACTAAATATTTCGATCGAATACAAAATGCTATCAACCAGATGCTTAATCTCTTAGATGAGATATTATTCTTGAGTAAAACGGAAGCAACTAAACTCGAATACAAACCTACACTTTTAAATTTAGAAAATTTCTGTAGCGAACTCACAGATATTCTTCAACTCAATGCAGGTAGTAAGCACAGCATTATCTTTACTTGTCAAGGTGAATCAACCCAAGCCCAAATTGATGAAGACCTATTAAATTGTATCTTAACTAATTTGATTTCCAATGCCATTAAATATTCTCCTGAAAATGACACTATTTGGTTTGATTTAATTTGCAAAGATCGCCTCGCAATTTTCCAAATCAAAGATCGGGGAATGGGGATTCCTCTCAAAGATCAAACTCATCTATTTCAAACCTTCTATCGCGCCAGCAATGTGGGTGTAATTCAAGGAACAGGACTAGGACTCACTATAGTTAAAAAATGTGTGGAGTTACATGGTGGTCATATTCAATTAGAAAGTGAGCAGGGTGCTGGTACAACAGTAATTGTCACTCTGCCACTACAATAATTAGGCAAGTAAATTATCATAGTTGAGCATTGGGTATTAGGAGTGCTAAGTGCTGTTAACGGATAGCTAAGGTTTAGCCCGTGCTGAGTGCTGAGTTAAGAGTTAGGAGTTTTATTTATCTGCTTGTTCCCTTGTTTCCCTATAATGGAGGATAAAGGGGGGTCTATTCAACTTATACAATAGGACTAATAAACTATTTAAATATCTTATAAAAAATAATAAATTTAGCAAATTTTTTCATATATTTTTGAATATAAAATTATGCAAATAATCATTGAAAAACAATTAAGTTCCTTATCTGTATAATGCGAATTTATTTATATGAATTGCCCATAACTACAGCGTCTAGTTTTGGTTAAGTCCTAATTTTTTCAAAAAATACATTGCTACGTGGATTTTCTATTTTCCAGAATAAGTAATTTTTGTCAGCGTATACTACAAAAGTTTTATAATTATAATTTGTTTCTATTTGCTTACGCCAGGCATCTGAAGGATTTAGTAAAAAAATATCAGTGAAACCATCAGGAATATTGGGAATAGAACGGCCTTTTACTAATTGGTACTGCACTTTTGGCTGTAAAAGATAGCTGAGAGAAAAGACATTACCATAATTAATACCAGAATCATTACTAATCAAAAGTGGATGATTAGTCTGATTTATAATTTTTGCAACTTGTGGATTACCATAGCTAATAACCTTACTCCACCAAGTTTCAGCCTGAGAACTCACTCCATAAGAAACTAGTCCACAAATAATTACTAGTCCCATGATTGTTTGCCAGATTCGCCGACGTACTAAACTCTTATTATGTAGCTGCGTAGCAAGTAAATAAGTAACAGCCAGTTGAATTCCTAAATAAGAAATCAATAAATAACGTTCGGCAAGTGAGCGTATACCCCCAAAAAGTAAGTCTGGTAGCATTAAAGGTAATGCAGGAACCGTAATTAGCGTGATAATAAACAACCAAATTTTATAGGTAGTTTTTCGACAAAGAAAATAAATAGAATATCCAAAAAGAACTAGAAAAAATGGCGTAATTACATAGGTAAACGGATTTTCAAAGCCTAAGTCTAAATCAAGAAAAATCCGATTTAACTGTAAAAGCCAAGACTTAATTAAATCATCTAAGAGTAAATGTCTTTTTGTCCAGGCTGTTGAACTTTTTAATTGCAACAAGTTAACTATCACAACCTGTATCCAAGGTGTAAAAGCTAAAAACCCTGCTAAAGATGCTAATAGATAGGCTTTTACTGTTCTAGTAAACCTAAACTTTGCAGTGGCAATTACATAAATCCCATGAGCGACTACAACAAATCCACTGAACAAAAATGTATAGAGACTAAGCACCAAAGTGACTGCATACATTCCCCAATTTAGTATACGTAGTACTCCATTTTGTGATTCCAATCGTAATGCTCGTAGTAATGAAGCGCTGCATAGTAATACAGTCACTATCCAGAGAATATATTCTCGTGCTTCTTGGGCGTATACTAAGTGAATAGGGGAGATTGCCATGAGTGCGATCGCAACCTCTGATACCCATACTGATGATTTAAATAATTCTCGACACAGCCAATAAATACTTGGAAAAATCAACAAACTGATGCATGCTGATAAACTTCTAATTACCGTTACCGAATTGCCAAAGATTCCCACCCAAAGCCGAGCGAGTATATAATACAGTGGTGGATGCTGTGGATCGTCTACTTCCAAAGATATAATTGTGTCACGTAAGCCTTTATCCATATTGGGACTTTGGAATTTGGCAAAACTTTCCTTATTAATTATGCGACCATTAAATATTTGCTGCTTGGCTTCATTTGACGTATAACCAGAAATTCGCAATGAAGTAAAAGTCTCATCGTGCCAGTAAACTTTGCGATCGAGGTTAAAAAAACGAAAAAATATACCCACCATTAACAAAACTACAATGATAAACCGCAACCTATTGGGAGCAAGTTGGAGCCGCATAACTAAATTTCACAATAACTTGTACAACAATTATCTACTTTAACGAAACAATTTTATGACTCTCAAAACTAGTTATTAAAAATATCTAACCAAATAATGGTGGGTTGCAATTATAGATAATGAATTAGTCAAGTAGCGGAGGTAGTAATTATCAGTAGTTTATTGTGCAAACTAAAAATTGTATATTTAGCTACAAAAACTTTTGTTGAGTGAAGTGGGAGAAGTGGGTTTATGTAATCTAAGCAGGCTTATTTGTGCAACAAAGAACTTTTCAAGAGTTGGTAGCTATGGAAGAATTGTTTGCTTAGTTGATAGCTCGGTAGGTAATTGATTATTAGATGAGATATTACGTCGGCGCAAATTACGAGTCTTAGTAAATTTCCAAATTGAATAATAGTTATCGCTATAAACAATATCTGTTTTGAATTTATACTTTTTTTCTATGATTTTACCCCAAGCCTCTGAAGGATTAAGTAAAAACACATCAGTAAACCTATCAGAAATTTTCGGAATTTTTTGATTGTTCACTAACAGAAATCGCACTTTTGGTTCTAAAAGATAGCTTAAAGAAAAGACATTACCATAATTATTACCCAAAGCATCACTAATCAAAAGTGGACGATTACTTTGATTAATGATTTGGGCAACTTGAGGATTGCCATAATTCATACCCTTATTCCACCAAGTTTCTGCCTGGGAACTTACCTTAGAAGAAATCAAACCACAAATAATCACTAATGCCATGATTATGTGCCAAAAGCTCCGACGCGATCGGCTGCCATTATATAGTTGCGTAGCTAATAGATAAGCAACAGCTATTTGGATTCCTAAATAAGATGGGATTAAATATGGTTCGGTAGATGCTCGTATACTCCCAGTAATTAAATCTGGCAGGATTATGGGTAATACTGGTACTACAATTAATGTGATGATAAAAGACCAGACTTTATAGTTAGTTACTCGGCAAATAAAATAAATAGAATATCCTACTAAAATTAAAAAGCTTAGTGCAATTAAATTGCCTAAAGGATTTTCTGAACTAAGGTCTATATCAAAAAAAGTCCGGCTTAACTGCATTGATAAAAATGGAAATATAGGTATTAAATCAAATTGTGTTATTGTTTTATCTGCTGAAATTAAAAATTGAAAAAAGTCACCGATTACAATTGTTATCCAAGGCATGAAAGCTAAAAAACCAACTAGTGATGCTAGCAGATAAGTTCTCACAGTTTCAGTAAACTTAAATTTAGCAGTTATCATCACATAAATTGCGTGAGCAACTGCTACAAATGCACTCCAAATAAATGTATAAAGACTAATGGCTAAGGTGACTGCATAAAGGCTCCAAATAGCAAATAAATCTGGTTTTTGTCGTTCTTCTGCTAGCTCATCTTCTAGCCGCATGGCTCGCAGCAGAGACGCACTGGATAGTAAAATGGTGACTAACCAAAGAATATATTCTTGTGCTTCTTGGGCGTATACCAAGTGAATTGGAGAGATAGCCATGAGTGCGATCGCAACACCAGAAACCGATAATGGCACATTAAATAATTCTCGACATAGCCAATAAATACAAGGGAAAACCAACAAACTAATGCAGGCTGATAAACTTCTAATTGCCGTCACCGAATTACCAAAGATTTCCACCCACAATCTGGCTATTATGTAATATAACGGTGGATGCTGAGAATCTTGTTTTGCCAAAGACATAATTGTATCATTTAAGCTTTTTTCTGGATTTGCACCTTGAAACTGGGCAAAACTTTCTCCACCAACGATCCGATTATTAAAAAGTTGCTGTTTGGCTTCATTTGCCGTATAACCAGAAATCCGTAATGATGTGAAAGTCTCATCCTGCCAAAAAACTTTCCCATCAAGATTAGAAAAGCGAAACAATATACCCATTGTCAGTAAGAAAATAATTAAAAATCGCAGCCAACTCGGAGCAAATTTGAGATGGTGCATAAGTATTTTTCCCAATAATTTGTTATAAAATTTGATAGCGCCATCTAGCAAAGTCTTTGCCATTAGATATAGTTAAAAAATCAATAGTTTTAAACTGCCGATCGATAGCTGGAACACTGCATATTTTAGCTCCAATATTCAAGTATGCCTGCAAAATTTTAGGAATTTCAAAATTATATTTATCTGGATAAGTTTGAGGCATTTCTAGACAAAATTGTGGATTTGGATAAACCAAAATACTCGGATGCATCAAGTCATTCTGCTGAAAATAATTATAAGCGCAAGTAGCTTGCCAAGAACATTGTGTCCGTAATGATGCACAACCAAAGAAATATTGGTTTTTACTCCAAATGAGATAATTTGCCAGCCCTTTCCAGAGTAGTAAAAGTGCTTGGATATTGCGATATTCCTTGGCTATACATGCACGCCCAACTTCCACTGCTACCTGAAGTACAGAATTGGGAATTCCATTAAGATTAAATATATCGGTAGCATCAAAACCCAATCTTTGAGAAGCCATTGTATAGGTTTGCATCCGATAAGTTCCAATCGTTTTACCCGTTTGTTTGGAGATTAAGATTAAATGATGGCAAACCGCATCAAACTTATCTATATCCATCTGGTTAAAGTTAGAAGCAGGAAATCCTAAGTCTAGTTCCAGATTAAAAACCTCAAAACGCAACCGAAAAATTGATTCTAATTCTTCTTCAGTTGAAGCCAGCCGTAGGGTATATTTTTCAGTTTGAAGGACGGGAAAATCTTCAAGAGGGGGAGGAGGATTCAGTGGGTAATTGATGTTGCGTCCAAAAACTTCCATCTATCTTCCTACTTAGATTTGCGAAATTATTCTACTAGGATTTAGGCACTAAACAAACAGGTCACATTATGCATTAATAGACCTCTTGCAAAAATATATTTTTGCACTCTTAGGGAAAAGGGTGCATGTGAAAGAGAAAGGATTTTGATTTTCTTTACCCTTTTCCCCCGCCCTTATCCCCGACTTTTGCAAGAAGTCTAATGTGTCGAAGTGTAATTGAACGTGAGTTCGATGAACCTTTCCCGGACAATCTCCCTCTCCCACGGGTAAAAGGAGGAGCAACCAGAAATTAGGGTTTTGGCTCCCCTCTCCGACACGAAGAGCAGGGTGGTTTCATACGAAAAAAGAAAAATATATAAGTCTTGATTTTTCATGTATAACGATAGATTTTGACCCTTCTCCAAACCTCTCCCCGTTGGCGTCAGCCTGCCGTTAGGCAAGCGGAGAGAGGCTTTGAAACCCATTTTTAGTTTTTCTCTCGTTGTATGAAACCACCCTGCCCTCTCCGTGTCGCAGAGGAGTTGGGGAGAGGTCAAAAAAAGACTTGTCGAACTCACGTTAATTGAGACAGTTTTCGACAAAAGATCCTTTAGATCAATACCCTTCAGTTAAGGATTTTTTGTACTGATTTTTGACCTGTAAAGACGCGTTAGCATAGCTGGGCGTTAGCGCAAGCATCTCCAAGAGTTGCTCAGTCCAATTTCGTGTCTCTACCAAGGATTTTAGGTTGAACTAAACGGTATTGTGGTCTAGAGAGCTTTTTTACTTTCTTTGATTGGGGTTAGAGTGCTTTTATTATGAGCATTAATTCCCAAAAAATCTGGCAATAAGATACAAAATTTTCTTTTGATATACGCTATAGATGTAAGTCAAAGCATTTTATACAAATCTTGATATACAGCAGAATACAGAATTCAGAATTCAGGAGTAAAAGACGCTTTATATTTGGGCAACAGACGCGAGCTTGTGTACCTCACTTTCCTTGAAATCTGCTGTATATTGTGACGGACATTAACCTAAGTGAGGAAGTTATGTCAATCAATCGACCGAGATAACTTGCTATGGTTTTGAAAAGTTGAAGTATCACAACAAGCTTTATCAAAAAGATTTTTAGAATTTCCAGCTTCAAAACCAGTTATGAATTTGCTAACTGCACATCAGAGAGTTATTCTCGCTTGCTAGAGTGTGAGTAGTTCACGTAAAATATAGTGCCATTGTTGCAGCAGTTCTCATGACCTCATCTGCGTCGTTTGACATATTAGAGTCTTTACAGGCGGATATCGCTGAATTGATCGTTCGTTTACCGACATTAAAAAATCGGCAATTTATTCAGCAAGCACTTACTACTATTGTTCGTCTAGCTGATACCGAAATTGAGCGTCTCGATTGGAAAATATTATCCGCTGCATTAGCAGATATGGAGCGCGGTTTCCAGCTTTTTTATGATTACCGACACGTTCGCAAAGTCACCATCTTTGGTTCTGCTCGTCTAGCGCCAGATAGACCAGAATACCAAATGGCCCTTGAGTTTGCTCGCGCTGTTTCTCAATTAGGATTTATGGTGATGACTGGTGGTGGTGGTGGAATTATGCAGGCGGGTCATGAAGGTGCTGGGCGAGAAAATTCCTTTGGATTAAACATTCAGTTACCCTTTGAACAGCAAGCAAACCCTTTTATAGAGGGCGATCCCAAGCTAATTAACTTCAAATATTTCTTCACCCGCAAGTTGTTTCTCCTTAAAGAAAGTGATGCTGTAGCCTTGTTTCCAGGAGGCTTTGGTACTCAAGATGAAGCTTTTGAATGTATGACATTAAGCCAAACTGGTAAGTTTGGGCCAGTACCTTTAGTTTTAATCGATCGCCCTGGTGGTGATTACTGGCGCTCTTGGAGCGAATATATTGATAAGCAATTAGTGCAAAACGGTCTTGTCAATCCTGAAGACCCCAGCCTTTACACGGTGACAGATAACCTGGATGTGGCTTGTGATGCTATCACCGGTTTTTACCAGGTTTATCATTCCAGTCGTTATGTAAGCGATAAGTTAGTCATCCGTCTGAAGACAGATATATCAGACGCTCTTTTAGAAAAACTTAATGCTGATTTTAGCGACATTATTATTCAAGGAAGAATTGAAAAAAGTCAGGCATTACCTCAAGAAGCACAAGATGAAACTGTTGGATTACCTCGCCTCATTTTATACTTCAATCAACGCGATTTAGGGCGCTTGTATCAGATGATTGCCACAATTAACCGGATGGGTACTCCTTCACCAGAGGATGCAGCGCATCCAGAAAGAAAGTAGGTAAGCTAAAACACATCTAATTTGCATATTAAAATTTTCTCACTATCTTGTAGGGCGGATAAGATGTCCGCCCTGATTATGCAACTTGAATGCTGATTAGTGTATTAAGGGAAAAAAGGGAGAGAATTTTGAATACTTTCCCTTTCCTTGTTTCAAGGTTATGGAATTACCAAGAGCGATCGCACAGCATAAAGCCTTTTATTATCAGGCTGCGATACCGTGCGCGTAGGTTAAGGTAAGAGACTCGATGAATCGCTGTCTATGGGGATTTTGTTTGGCACAGTCAAAGCAAGCCACGAAAACAATATAATTCACCCTACTTACAGATGAGAAAAACACCAGTTATTATGACTCAATACTGATTTTTGTAAAAAAGCTTGTATATTAGCACAGTAAACAACGCTTGAGATCCTAACAGAGGAATAAAAAATGCTGGAATTATTGGGTTCAGGTTTGGTGTCGCTTTGGCTGGAAATGGCTGGAGTACAAATCAAACCTCTAGATGCCTTAGATGCACTAACTTGGCAAAGTAGCCCTGGCTTTGTTCTTGCCCCCGATCCAAATCCAACGGGGGCGACTACGGTACAGGAATATTTGAAAAAGCTCATCACATCAAAAGTGGTGGCGCAAAATCTGGCTGAGAGTCAGGGAATTTGGATGCAGTCGGGACCAATGCTGATGGCAAATCACCAAGGTACGACACCTCTGCCGGCTGCTTCTTTAACTAAAATTGCCACTTCACTAGTTGCTTTGAAAACTTGGGGGCCAGATTACCAATTTGATACTTTGGTGAGTGTCACTGGCCCAGTGGTAAATGGAGTTGTGCAGGGCGATTTGGTGGTTACAGGTCGTGGCGATCCTTTGTTTGTTTGGGAAGAAGCGATCGCTCTTGGTAATACTCTCAATCAAATGGGCATCAAGCAAGTAAAGGGGAATTTGATTATTACTGGCAGTTTTGCCATGAATTTTCAACGTCAGCCAATGCTAGCCGGTCTGATGCTCAAGCAAACACTAAATCGGGCCACTTGGGGACGCCCTGCGATTTACACCCACTCAATCATGCCCAAGGGAACACCCAAGCCTCAAGTTATCATTGCAGGTGCGGTGAAAGTTGAGGCGCAACCAAACCCTCAACAAACTTTGTTACTGCGTCATCGCTCATTGCCCTTGAAGCAACTAATCAAGGAGATGAACGTTTACAGTAACAACGATATGGCAGAGATGCTGGCAGACTCAGTAGGAGGAGCAACTGTAGTACGATCAACTGCTGCTCACCTGGCGAGGGTGCCACAAGTGGAAATTCAGTTAATCAATGGTTCTGGACTGGGCCCCGAAAATCGCATTTCCCCCAGAGCGGCTTGTGCCATGTTGATGGCTATTCAAGCTGAGGCATCTGCCCATCAACTGAATCTAGCTGACTTGTTCCCCATGTCTGGATTCGATCACCGGGGGACACTGCACGCCAGACACATTCCCCTGGCGACTGTAATCAAAACTGGTACTCTCCGGGATGTGAGCGCTTTAGCGGGAGTGATGCCCACACGCGATCGCGGTTTGGTTTGGTTTGCTATTATCAACCGTGGCACAAATGTCTGGGGTTTGCGGACTGGACAAGATCAACTCTTGCAAAGTGTTGTTAAACAATTACAATTACCTCCAACCGTTCCTGTTAACCTCACTCCCCACTCAGCCATTAACTCTTTACCCCAACTAGGTGCAGTTAACCGGAATGAAATTTTATACAAAAGTTAGGGACTTCCATAATCTACAGTTAGAACAGAGAGCGGACTAATCTTATTCGCAATCCAAAAGTTTTATTGATGGGTAAAAACCGAACTTGAAAGGGTAATGTCCATAATAGCTTTTGGGTTAAATTTTCTATTAAGTTGATTATAGGTATTTCGCAAAATGCCCTAACCCCAGTAGGGTAAAGAGCAAGCGAAACCTGAAATAAAAATAACTGTAAATAGATTTGTCACGACTAAGCAACAATTAAGCTTATAAATTAGGTTGTGATTATGCGATTTCCCAAATTATCTCGGTCTTTACGGCAACTAAGTACTCATGTTTTAGCGATCGCGCTGGGAGTTGTGCTAGCGGTTAGCACATTGCAAGTGTCACCTTCCCAAGCCGAACCAGCACCCACAATAACTGCTCTTGATACTTCAAATCTAATTGCTCAACGGCAATCACCAGCTAGTGCTGCGATCGGAAGCAGTAGCTTTGTGACAGCAGCAGTGAATCGTGTTGGTTCAGCAGTTGTCCGCATTGATACTGAGCGAACAATTACTCGCCGCGTCGATCCATTTATGGAAGACCCCTTTTTCCGTCGGTTTTTTGGTGACGGTTTCTCCCAACAAATGCCGCCGTCTGAGCAGTTACGTGGTTTAGGCTCAGGTTTCATTATTGACAAGAGCGGGTTAGTTATGACTAATGCTCATGTGGTCGATAAGGCCGATAAAGTAACAGTCAGACTCAAAGATGGCCGCACTTTTGAAGGAAAAGTTCAAGGTATTGATGAAGTCACAGATTTGGCAGTAGTCAAAATTAACGCTGGTAACGATTTACCAGTCGCGCCTTTGGGTTCTTCCACTAATGTCCAAGTAGGAGACTGGGCGATCGCGGTTGGTAATCCTTTGGGATTCGATAACACTGTTACCTTGGGAATTGTCAGTACCCTCAAACGTTCCAGCGCCCAAGTTGGCATTAGTGACAAACGTTTGGATTTCATTCAGACAGACGCTGCTATTAACCCTGGTAACTCTGGCGGGCCATTATTGAATGGTCAAGGGGAAGTGATTGGTATTAACACAGCCATTCGTCCCGACGCGATGGGTATTGGGTTTGCCATTCCTATTGATAAAGCTAAAGCGATCGCCGCACAACTACAACGCGATGGCAAAGTTGCTCACCCCTATCTAGGCGTGCAAATGCTAACTTTGACACCCGATCTCGCCAAGCAAAATAACACCGATCCCAACTCTCCGATTCAGATACCAGAAATTAATGGTGTTTTTATTATGCGAGTTGTCCCCAATTCTCCAGCCGCATCTGCGGGTATCCGACGCGGGGATGTAATTCTGCAAATTGATGGTAAAGCTATTACCAGTGCCGAACAATTGCAGAATGTTGTGGAAGACAGTCGTCTTGGTCAAGTATTACAGGTAAAAGTGCAACGAGGTAATAAGACAGAGCAGCTTTCAGTCCGTACAGCCGAGTTGCAAAATGCTTCGTAGAACACATCTGTTATTGGTGTCAACTTAAGCATATTAGACAGTCTAGAAAAGCTTTCTCTCGTTCCCAGCCTCTGGCTGGGAATGCTCTTTGTGAGGCTACATCTAATTTCTCAGCGCCAGCAAGCCCGACTTCAACTAAAATATAGTTAAAAAAGGGTGCGATCGCTCCAGGTCTAATGGTCGCTGATTAAGCGAGCTTTTTTGCAGCTCATACCAACAAGATTAATTCACTTACCAACAGCTAATACTAGACCTTCATGGGCTAATATGGCTTGAGGAAAAGCAGATTTAATATCGACTTGAACCTGGTCAAGAAAATCATCATGGTCATCTGGGTGATGATGAGAAATGGCTAGCCGTTTAACGCCAGCACTAAGAGCTGCATTCACCGCAGCTTGCCAGAGTAAATCAGCAGAATCATGGTTGTGAGATGTAGGCGGAGTGTAAGTGGCATTGGCAATCAGCAAGTCAACGCCTTTAATCAACTCTAAAATCCGTTCTCGCTCCACTTGATCGGCATTTTGGTGCAAATCTGTGATATAAGCAACACTATAGTCTTGCCAACTAACTCGGTAGCCAACTGACCGCTGAGTTTGATTAATTAATGCAGTGGTAATGGTGACATCATCTAACTTTACGTCACTTTCTGGGGTCAGATTGTAAAATTGCAATTCTGACTGCATTACCTGTAAAGGGTAAGGAAAGTGCGGCTGGAGCATCTGATCGTACAGACATTGTTTGATTGAAGCTCCATTGGAGGCAGCTGTACCGTAAATATGGAAACAATTTTCCCCAATAAATGCAGGAGCAAAAAAGGGAAATCCTTGAATTCGGTTTGATTGGCAGTTGGTAAAAAATAAATGGGCTTCTAGTGGCTGTTGCAGTTCTTGCCAAGTTTTACCCAATATGCGTAAGCCTGTACCGCCATCAAATATCAAACGTTTCCCAGCTACATGTATTTCTACACAAGCGGTATTACCACCATAACGACTGGTATTGCTACTGGGAGTAGGAATTAAACCTCTTACACCCCAGAATTGCACGATAAACTCACCTGCTGGGCTACTTGGCAGGGTAGATGACTTTTCTCTTATGTAGCTCTGGGAATCCGACAACTCAAAATTTGACATTTTCCTTGAAATTAGACCTTAGTGAGCAGGTCATCGTAGCGCCGCACTTCCAACAGCCTGTTTTTTTCGTCCACAATGACTACCGTAGGAGAGTAACTTTTTAACTCTTCTGGAGTGAACTGCCCGTAAGTCATTATAATCAAGCGATCGCCAATAATGCCTAGACGTGCCGCACCCCCATTTAGCTCAATGATTCCTGAATGAGCTAGAGCGGGGATCGCATAAGTAATAAAGCGCTGACCGTTGGCACTATTAACTACTTGCACCTGCTCATAAGGTAAGATACCAGCTTTTTCCAAAAGGATTTCATCAATACTAATACTACCTACGTAGTTGATATTTGCCCCTGTAAGGGTGCAGTTATGAATTTTTGCCAAAAGGAGAGTACGCTGCATTCTGGTTTGGGTTTGGTGGCAGTTTTTGCGATCCGTAACAAGCGAAAGTTATGAGTACAGACGCGATTAATCGCGTCTGTATGGGAGTTAGAAATAAAAAGTGAGGAGTTAGGAGTTAGAAGTGAGGAATAAAAATTCATAACTCTTAACTCTTAACTCATGTACAGACGCGATTAATCGCGTCTCTACTCCTAACTCCTCTATTATCCTCTATAAGCTTTGACGGATTTTTCTACTAAAGCTGCAACCTTGTCTAGATCTTGCCAACCGAGAATTTCAGTCACCTTTTTTTCCAAATTTTTATAACTACGGAAAAATTCAGCAATTTCATCTAAGCGGTGTGGTGATACGTCTTTCAGAGATTTTACCTGAGTGTAGCGCGGATCTTTGTCAGGAACACAAAGGATTTTTTCATCGCGATCGCCACCGTCAATCATCTCCAAAAAGCCAATTGGTCGCGCAGCAATAATACAGCCGGGAAAGGTTGGCTCATCAATTATCACCATACCATCTAGGGGATCGCCATCATCAGCCAAAGTATTGGGTACAAAGCCGTAGTCATAAGGATATTGTACTGAGGAATAAAGTACTCGGTCTAGAGCAAAAGCTTGTAGTTCCTTGTCGTATTCGTATTTATTTTTACTTTTGCCAGTAATTTCAATCAGAACGTTGATTAGACCAGGTTTCGGTTGGGCAGGAATACGAGATAAGTCCACAAAAAACTCCTCTGATAACTGTGAATCATGGGGGCACTCTGTCAGCTTCGCTCCCCGTGTAGAATTTTAGGGCAATATGGATCTCTTCCCAAGGTATTTGTTATATGGCATGGGGTCGTTGGGTACAAGAAGCAGAGGTGCGGAGGGGAAAAAATAGAAAAAGCGTTACGAGCAAACTTCGCAACGCTTTTTCCAAGAGGGTATTATGGATATCCTCCGCCCTTAATTGCTGTTAGGGGGATGTCTGTCCTAACAATGTTTAACACACCTGAAATCTAGAATCACACAATCCAGATTTAGCTTAGTTTTTGACTAACTACACCCACATCTTCAGAGATTCTCTACAAAATCAGTGTTCTGCTTTTTTGTAGATATCCTTATGAGAAAATGCGACTGGGAAGCTCGATCAATCTTGATTTTTTTGTATGTTTTGGATCAGAGGTTGCTGGTTATTTTGAACATTAGTTGAAGAATAGTGGGCGATGACAAATACGGGTAGGGTAAGAGTCAACAGAGCGATCGCAGTTCCCACAATGTCTGCCAAACGTTGGGAATATGTATCGGCATTGGCAGACTGGCTATTTGAATTCATACAAAATTGAAGTTCTTCGCAACACTGTGTAGGTTTACTCTCTGAGTGAGAGTATTAATGCTATTTTAGCTATTTTTAAACTGTAAAATGTGTAGCATTCTACAATTTAAACCAGTTATACAACTGTCATAGTAGCCTTTTTATACATGGAATTCTTAATACAAAGTTACAAGTCAACAAATCATGTTTTATTTTGTAATTAATATTTTCAGGTGTTTCCTTGTATGGTGTAACGGGTTGCATACGCAAAGCAAACTTTGACAGCATCATAAGTTACATTTTTTCGCTGATTAAAGATTAATTAGCAAAACATATTTATCCGATACTTCATGATTATAACATTCTATAAAGCTTTTGATAAGGTCATTTTACTGGAATTGCTAATTTGTGATACAGGACACAAAACCGCAATTGCACTGATAGATATTCAGTGCTTTTGATTGTTATATAGTAGTTATACACAAAATATTTGACACCAGAGAAGAAATAGTAGTAATGATTTTTGTAACCAATGATAACTACCGAATAAACACAGATACATTAACTGTATAAGGCTGAATGAATTCAGTGATATCACTAAACAAATATTTAAGAATTTAAATTTTGCAATCTGTGTAATATTACAGCCGTTTTGTCAATCTACATAAAGATAGAGTAAACAAGTTTTAGAAGGTAGCCTAGAGGTATAGTAAGTTATTACCAAATCCCCATATCTGAACAAAATCCCCAATCCCAATTTCCAGATTCTAAATCCGTATAACTTTTTGAATAAATCAAAATCTCAGATGAGAAATTGTATAACAAATTAATCAGCTAAAAAAACCGCCACTAAATATAATAGGGCGGTTTAGTTAAGCAATCGGAGGGTAATTACAGATTACTCTGCTAATAAATGAAATTGCTGTAACGACGTTTGCACTAAATTGAGGATCGATCAAAACAGTGCCTTTAGCGGAAAGCTAAGGTTTAGCCCGTGCTGAGTTAGGAGTTAGGAGTTAAGAGTTATTCTCCCCCTGCTTCCCCTGCCTCCCCTGCCTCCCATGCTTTTTCCTCACTCCCTACTGCCTTCCATAAACACTGATTGGTTCCTTGATAAATCGGGTGTAAAGATGCTTAAAGGTAGACTTAATGACGCGGGGCATACCAAAATCAATGGGCATTAACTTGTCTGGTAGCCGCCAATCTTCTATTTTTAATAAGTCAGGATTTAAATGTGGAAACTCTATGGCAGCAAGTTCTGGACAAACTCCTAGCCTTTGAGAAGCTGCAACTGTGGGCACTTGTTCAGGAGAAACATTGAGGATTTCTACCATTGCCCGATCTAAGGCAAATATATCTGATGCAGCTGCTAAAATGCCCAGTTGGCGAGGTTCCCCGTTGCTGGGGCCATTACCTTCGTGACCGATGATACCATCTAATATCGTTAAGTCAGGGTTAATCGCTCTGGCAGTTTCTACTAACATTTCACCAAATCTATTCGAGTCTTTTCCCGCTTCCATATGCCACCAAGCTTTCATTTTGCCGGGGACACAACCAAACAGGTTTTTTACACCCAGTGTTAATGTCAACTGGGCATGTGATTTAACTTTCGGTAGGTTAATCACTACATCTGCTTCCATTGCTTCTTTAGACAGTCGCAAATGGTTAAAATTGTCACTGACGGTTTGGTAACGCTGACCGTGAAAATCGATGATGGGAAGATTGAGTTCTTCTAAAATAGGCAGATAACCATTTGCTATTGCTACGCCCTTGGCACTACCAAAAGCAGGACTATCGCCCAAAAATGGCTTACCGCCAACTTCAATTACCATTTGGGCAACTTCATAAACTAGTTCGGCACGGGTGATACACTCTTTACCAGGACGCGATCCTGTAAGTAGATTCGGTTTGAGTAAAACGCGATCGCCTTTTTTTACAAACGCTGCCATACCTCTAAAAGGTTCCAGGAGAATCGTTAAAGATTCCCGTAAAGCCTCTTTTTCATAGGATGTAGCCCGAATGAGACTGACAGATGATTTTTGAGTCTGCATGGTATAGATAGAGGACTGGGGACTGGGGACTGGGGACTAAGAAATAAATATTTAGGAATACTTTCTCAGTACCCAATACCCAATACCCAATCCCCAGTCCCCAATACCTTATTATTCTGTTTTGAGCGGTAAGATACCACTCATTTGTTCTAGATTTAACACTGTGGCTAAATCTGTTTCACTCATTAATCCTCGTTCTAAAACAATTTGCCGCAGAGATTTACCAGTTTCTAAAGATTCTTTGGCGACAGCTGCGGCATTTAAATAACCGATATGGGTATTTAGTGCGGTTACTAAAGCTAAACTGCCTTCGGCATAAGCTAAACAACGTTCCTGATTGGCAGTAATTCCCTCAATGCAGCGTTCGGTGAGTGCAGCGATGGTATTGCCGAGAATTTCGATACTGTGAATTAGGTTATAGGCAATTAGCGGCATCATCACATTTAATTCTAATTGTCCGGCTTGGGCGGCTAAAGCGATCGCACTATCGTAACCCATTACCTGAAAACACACCATTGATGTCATCTCTGCCATGACTGGGTTATATTTTCCTGGCATAATCGAGGAACCGGGTTGCACTGGGGGAAGTTGAATTTCTTTCAAACCAGTTTTTGGCCCCGAATCCATCAACCGTAAATCATGAGATATTTTGGCTAAATCCTGGGCTAAATTCCGCAACGCACCAGAAACATTCACAAATGGAGCCATACTCTGCATAGCTGCCATGAGATGGGGCGCAGGTTCTAAAGGAGTATCAATCAATTCTGAAAGAACTTCTACCACGCGGGCGCGATACAGAGGATGAGTATTTAATCCCGTTCCGGCTGCACTACCTCCCAAACCCAGCACCATCAAATCACCAGAGGCGGTATAAATCCGGTTTTGGTGTTCTGTAAGAATTTGCGCCCAAGCCCGAAAATTCTCACCCAAGCGCACTGGTACTGCGTCTTGTAAATGAGTTCTGCCAGATTTGACGATATCTTGAAATTCTACAGCTTTCTTTTCTAAAGATGCGATCGCTTTATCTATTGCTGGGTGTAATGTTTTAGATAATGCCAATAATCCACCAATCCGAATTGCAGTCGGAATCACATCATTGGTAGACTGTCCATAATTAACATGATCGTTAGGACTAACACGTTTGTAATTGCCCTTTTCTTCACCAAGTATTTCTAAGGCGCGATTTGCCAGAACTTCGTTGACATTCATATGGTGGGATGTTCCAGCACCCGCCTGATAAACATCCACAACAAATTGCTCTCGGAACTTCCCAGCTAAGATTTCATCAGTTGCTTGCACAATCGCCTGACTAATATCTTGGGGCATACAATTTAGTTCTCCATTCACAATTGCTGTAGCTTTTTTAATTATTAATCCAGCATCTACGTAAGTAGCTAAAGGCTTGATGCCGCTAATGGGGAAGTTTTCAATCGCCCGCAGCGTTTGAATGCCGTAATAAACGCTACTAGCAATTTGGCGATCGCCCATCGAATCGCGTTCGATGCGGAATTGAGAGTCTGTGTGTTCAGTCATAGTATTGTTTTAAGAGAGCTTCAGAAAACAGATTTTCCCACGCTTAGGGAGAAAGTGGGGAGACAAAGAGAAGTTGTAGTAAGTTTGTCCCCTCCGCCCTCTTCCTGATAACAGGGCAACTAAATTTATTTATGGGGATTATTAATTTTGAATTTTAAATTTTGAATTTTGAATTCGGAGCGAAGCAACGTGACTCTACCCAACTGGATTACCTTCTCTCGCCTTCTAGGTGTACCATTTCTACTTTATGGCTTGTACAACCCCACACCACAAGCTAGGTGGATATGTTTGGCGATTTTTATCGTTGCGGCGTTAACTGATTGGTTAGACGGCTATTTAGCGCGAAAACTCAACCAAATTAGTGAGTTGGGTAAATTTCTTGACCCTTTAGTGGATAAATTTCTGGTACTTGCGCCGTTGATGGTTTTTATTGAACTAGGAAAAGTGCCAGCTTGGGGAGTGTTTTTGATTTTAGCGCGGGAATTAGCGATCACTGGTTGGCGGGTGAATCAAACAACAATTACCGGGGCGAATATTTGGGGTAAACTCAAAACTGTTAGTCAAATAGTGGCGATCGCACTTCTAATTGCACCCCTACCTGAAGTCTGGCAAACTCACTCTCTGATTGCCTTTTGGGTTTCTGTCACCTTGACTTTAATATCTGGGGGTATTTATCTTTTACCACAAAAAGTTAGCACTGCTGATTAAAAACATCTACTGTATGATCGTTATAAGTCTGAGATTTTCCTAGATAATCATGACAAAATATTTGTAGCTAGTCAGAAATTTTTAACTGGCAAATATGGGGCAGATGCAGATCGTTACTAAGAAAAAGATGTTAAAAATGCGCTCATAGAAATAAAACAACTGGAGGAAGAAGAAAACAAAGGAGAACAAGAATGAAACCACAATATAGTATTGTTATTCAGTGGTCTGATGAAGATAAAAAGTACGTTGTCAGCCTACCTGAGTTTGGCCCCTATGCACATACTCATGGAAATACCTACGCAGATGCTCTAAATAATGGTGAGCAAGTGCTGGAACTTTTGATTGAAGATTACCAAGCCCAAGGAAAACCATTGCCAAAGCCTTTGACTGCAAACGTTTCCTTTCAGTTTCATTCCTAAAAATTATAGCTAGGTAATCCAGTAACATCAGTTTGCAGAGCAAACAAATCACCTGAGTAGAAACTTTTATCAATTTCGGCTTGGCTGAGTCCAACGGAACCAGTAGTGAGGTAGAGTGTTTGCAAATCTTCGCCACCAAAGGTGCAACTCGTTACAAGTGGAACGGGTAGATTAATCCGCAATATCTCCTCACCCTTGGGGTTGAAACGAATCACACACCACCCATCCCACATGGCTGACCAAATATTTCCTTGACTATCTATTGTCAAACCATCTGGGTAAAAAGATTCATGAGTTAAATCAACAAAAATCCGGCGATTAGTAATGTTACCTGTAACTGAATTAAAGTCGTAAGCATAAATTTTTTGTTGAGGAGAATCACTCAAATAAAACGTTTTTTGATCGGGACTCCACCCCAGACCATTAGAGATAGTCAATCCCGTTTCCATCACATGCAATGAACCGTCACGATCGTAGCGATAGAGGTTAGCCTGGGGTTTTTCTGAAGAAGACATTGAACCGATCCAAAAGCGGCCTTGAGGGTCACATTTGCCATCATTGAGGCGGTTCTCTGGCAGATTTGCTTCAATCTCCAAAATGGGAGTAACTTCGCCTGTCTGGGTGTTGAGAAATGCCAGGTGATGACGTAGTGCCATAATTAATCTATCTTTCCCTGCTGTTGCGATCGCACCTACCACATCTCCCACATCAAAAAAGCAATTTTCCCCCGTAGCAGGATTGAACTGATGCACCCGATGGTTGTAGATATCAACCCAATACAGTAGGTTTTGGGTAGAGTCCCAGATCGGGCCTTCACCCAAGCGGGCACGGGCTTCTAGAACATTGTGGAGTGGATATTGTCCCATAAGTAGTTAATTTAAAGATTAAATAAAAGTATATATTTTTACTTCACAAAAACGTGTGAATTAGGTATTAATCCAGTTGAAATATAAGGTTCAGATTCCCGACTTATTTAAATAAGTCGGGAATCTAGTTATGAAACAGCTTGTAAAATTTCCTCATCTACAGAGAAATCAACATCAGCTTTGTCTTTTGCATTAGCCAAATAATCATTTTCCAAAGAATCTTGTAACCCAGAAATCAAATCATATTCAGGATGCCAGTTTAATTCTGTTTGCGCTTTATTCACCGAAGCAAAGAAATGCTGCACCCGCATCGGAAAAGCTTTGCGTTTGCCGAAATCAAACTTTTTCGGGTCGTAGTGGACGATTTTGACAGCATCGGGTGATTTGCCAGCCGCAACAGCGCTAGCACGGGCTAAACCATCAAAAGTGACAAAGCGATCGCCTGAGATATTATAAATCTGCCCTATGGCTTGTTTATTGCCCAAAATCTGAGTCATTGCCAGTGCCAAGTCTTTTACATGACCTTGCTGGGTGATATGCAAACCATTTCCGGGGATGGGAATGGGGCGATCGCGCACAATTCTGTCAAAAAACCAGCCTTCCAACTCATTATAATTACGAGGCCCGTAAATATAAGTAGGACGAATAGAAGTAAAAGGCAATCCCAATTGAGTCAGGTAAGCTTCTGTTTCATGTTTACCCTTATGGCGACTTTTGGGATCTACTGCATCGCCTTCTACATGGGGCAATTGATCGGATTTGAGATATACTCCCGCAGAACTCATATAGACAAAATGTTGCACTCGGCCTTGAAAAATTTCTGCTAGTGGTTGAGTATCAGTAAGTTCTCGCCCGTTATTGTCAAAAATGACATCAAAGCTTTCTTGTGATAATTTTGCTTTTAATTGAGTAGCATCAGTGCGATCGCCTATAATTTGTCCTACTCCCTGTAAAGAAGGTGCTGGCCGATTTCCACGATTGAACAGCACTACCTCGTGTCCTTTTTCCACTAGTAGTTGAGTCAAATAAACACCAATGAACCGAGTACCACCCATAATCAGAATTCGCATAAATTCACCCTTTCTATATCAGTTGTCATTAAGGGAGTAGGTATTGGGGACTAGGGACTAAGAAGACAAGGAGAATAACCCATCCCCAATACCCAATGTCCCATTCACAATCTGAGGTTATCAGGTTGTAGTATCCATCTGGAACCTCTGAGGGAAAGATTCCGTCCCATTTGCTAATCTGAAGCACTTCCCGTTAATTAATCACAAGAGGAAACTTTTCAGTCGGAGTCTAAAAAAACTATCTTCAATTTTGAATGCGTGAATTTTGAATTGTTTAGCTGTGCCCTTGAAATATGCTCTAGTGCATGAGTGGCTGACACCCAAAGCCACAGGTGGTTCAGAACTCGTTGTCCGAGAAATTTTGAATCACATTGATGCTGATTTGTATGCTCTCATAGATTTTGAATCCAGCAATAGAGAAAGTTATTTATATAAGCGTCAAATTGGCAAGACGTTTCTCCAGAACTTTCCATCTGCCCGCAACGGTATACAAAAATACTTGCCTTTGTGGCCCTTGGCAATCGAACAGCTGGATTTGCGGCATTATGATGTCATTCTGTCTTCATCCCATGCTGTTGCCAAAGGAATCCTTACTACTCCCGAACAGATGCATATTTGCTACTGTCACAGCCCGATGCGCTATGCCTGGGATTTGACCTTTGATTATCTGCGCCACAGCAAACTGGGTAGTGGCTTACCTGGATGGGTGACGCGATATTTATTACATCGTTTGCGCCAGTGGGATGTATTGAGTGCCAATCGCGTTGATTATTTCATTGCCAACTCGCAACATACAGCTCGGCGGATTTGGCGTTGCTATCGGCGAGAAGCAACAGTCATTTATCCACCAGTGAATATTGCTCAATTTCCGTTTGTATCTGAGAAAGAGGACTTTTACCTGACAGTTTCCCGGTTAGTGAGTTACAAGCAAATATCGTTGATTGTCAAGGCTTTTAATCAACTAAAACGACCATTAGTAGTCATTGGTACAGGAGATGAAATGAACACAATTCGCGAGATGGCAAACTCAAATATCCAAATACTCGGTTGGCAACCCGATAATGTGGTAAAAAAATATATGTCTAAGGCTAAGGCGTTTGTGTATGCAGCTTGTGAAGATTTTGGTATTGCCCTAGTGGAAGCACAAGCCTGCGGCACGCCAGTAATTGCTTATGGTGCAGGGGGTGCTTTAGAAACAGTGCGAGATATTCGCTCTGGTGCGGATACAGGGACAGGTATATTTTTCAAGACGCAAACAGAGGCGGCTTTGGTGGAGGCAGTAGAAAAATTTGAAATGTATGAGGGTTCATTCAATTCCGAGTATATGCGATCGCACGCTGCGCAGTTTTCACCGCAAATCTTTGCAGATCGTTATCTAGATTTTGTAAACAAGTGCAACGAAAAAAGACCATTTTTGCAATGATGGTCTTGATTAACGTCTTATTTTTTTAGGCTTTTGGCAATTTCCCCCAGAAGCATCTCATTTTGGCTTTAATATTGGGACTATGTGTGGTGTGGATTATTAAGGAGTATGATGACTGCCCAGAGCTCACTCCTCTCCGGCAAGCGAGGCGTAAGGCAAGACACTAGAGCGTCTGTGCGTTTCTTAAAACGCGGTCAAAAAACGAAGACGCCAAAAGTTAAGCCCAAAGGTTTATCTTTTCAGGGTTTAAACGGAGAGTTTGCCAAGCGACTGTTCGATATAGTGTTTTCGCTGTCGGTATTGATTTTGTTCTTCCCCGTCTACTTAATTTTGGCCTTGCTGATTGCCTTCAGCTCAGAAGGGCCAATATTTTATGTCCAGGAACGGGTAGGGAAAAATTACAAAGCGTTTAATTGTATTAAATTCCGAACAATGGTAAGCAATGCGGATGAAATCCTCATGCAAATGATGGAAACATCGCCCGAATTGCGAGAAGAATTTGAGAGCAGTTTTAAGCTAAAACAAGACCCCCGGATTACCAAAATTGGTCGATTTTTGCGAATTACTAGCTTAGACGAATTTCCCCAGTTCTGGAACGTTTTAAAAGGGGATATGAGTGTAGTCGGGCCCCGACCCTTGGTAAGAGAAGAACTTCCAAAATACGGTTATCACATTGATGAGATTTTAACAATCCGTCCAGGAATTACTGGTTTGTGGCAGGTATCTGGGCGTAATGACATTCCCTATCCTCGGAGAGTCCAAATAGACCTGCATTATGTCAAATTTAGGAATTTCTGGCTTGATTTATGGATCATCTTGAAAACTGTTGATGTAGTAATTCTACCCAAAAATAACGGCGCATACTAAGTAAATACTTAGGGTGGATTCTGTGGGGCAGTTAATGCCCCTAAGTACCAATTCTCCCCTCACAGGATTGCTCATGTTTATTTCTATCATTTGTGCTTTTCTACTTAATTCAGACTTCTGTGAGTGTGAATATTTGGTACTTTTGCCATAAGTCTAATTTCAAATGGCTATTTTATTAAGTCTTCACATAACTAGAGATATATGAAGTTTTAACAAAAAATATATATAAAAATAATCTCGATCGTCTGGTAAAAGAAAATATACATAATTAAATAATTTTGAGTTATCTAAATGTTGGACTTACGTGCTAGATTGCTTTTTCTTCAGTATATTTATTTACGGAAAAAGTCTCATAGCATATAAGAACTCGTAGGTTTCCCATTAGGCAATTCAGCAATTAGTTGCTAGGTTGTATCAGATTGGCTGTAAATTTTTAATCAAAGACAATAAGGCATAATTGAGTATGACGCAACAGAAGCGAGCGTTAATTACTGGTATTACTGGACAAGACGGTTCATATCTAAGTGAGTTTTTGTTGGAACAAGGTTATGAGGTTCATGGGGTAATTCGCCGGACTTCTACCTTCAACACAGACCGCATCGATCACATTTACGAAGACCCCCACAAAGAGGGAGTGCGCTTGTTTCTTCACTACGGTGACTTGACAGACGGTACAACATTACGGCGTATTTTAGAAGAAGTAAAGCCAGTAGAAATTTACAACCTCGGCGCTCAATCCCACGTCAGAGTTAGCTTTGATTCACCAGAATACACAGTAGATGCAGTAGGAATGGGGACATTGCGTCTGTTGGAAGCAATTCGAGACTACCAGCATCGTACCGGAATTCAGGTGCGATTTTACCAGGCGGGTTCTTCAGAAATGTACGGTTTAGTACAAGCAATACCTCAAACTGAGACAACGCCCTTTTATCCCCGCAGTCCCTATGCCTGTGCGAAAGTTTACGCTCACTGGCAAACTGTAAACTATCGTGAATCTTATAATTTGTTTGCTTGTAATGGCATACTTTTTAACCACGAGTCACCACGGCGGGGTGAAACCTTTGTAACCCGCAAAATTACTAGAGCGGTAGCTAGTATCGTTGCTGGGAAGCAGAAAAAGATTTATATGGGTAATCTAGATGCCAAGCGAGATTGGGGCTATGCGAAGGATTACGTCAAAGCAATGTGGTTGATGTTGCAGAAAGACCAACCAGACGATTACGTAATTGCTACTGGTGAAACCCACTCGGTACGAGAGTTTTTGGAACTGGCATTTAGTTATGTGAATCTCAATTGGCAAGATTATGTAGAGTTTGATGAGCGTTACCTGCGTCCATCTGAAGTAGAGTTGTTGATTGGCGATTCTACCAAAGCACGGCAGAACTTGGGCTGGGCACCATCAGTAACCTTTGAAGAACTAGTTTCCCTAATGGTAGAAGCAGACTTACAAGCATTGGGTCATACTTCACCCAATGGAAAAGGTTCGCAATTTCCAGATGACATTGCGACTATTCGTCAAACACTGGGCGCTTTGCACTTCTGATTTGGCATCACAGAGGATAAAATATGACCGCCTTAGAACTAAAAAATAAACGGATTCTAGTCACTGGTGGATCGGGGTTTCTAGGCCGTCAGGTGATAGATCAATTGTGTAAAGCAGGAGCCGATCGCGAGAAAATTACAGTACCGCGATCGCGCGATCAGGATTTGCGTGTCTGGGAAAATAGCCAACGTGCAGTTGACCAGCAAGACATAATCATCCATCTAGCAGCTCATGTCGGTGGTATCGGTTTAAACCGTGAAAAACCCGCAGAGTTGTTCTACGATAACTTGATCATGGGAACCCAGCTAATTCACGCTGCTTACCAAGCGGGAGTAGAAAAATTTGTTTGTGTTGGCACAATCTGCGCCTATCCTAAATTTACTCCAGTGCCATTCAAAGAAGACGATCTGTGGAATGGCTACCCAGAGGAAACCAATGCCCCTTACGGAATTGCAAAAAAAGCACTTTTAGTTCAATTGCAATCTTACCGTCAGCAGTACGATTTTAATGGGATTTACCTACTGCCAGTAAATTTATATGGTCCAGAAGATAACTTTGACCCCGGAAGCTCCCACGTCATTCCAGCGTTAGTTCGCAAAGTTCACGAAGCCCAAATTAATGCAGAAAAGCAACTTCAAGTTTGGGGTGATGGCAGTCCTACCCGTGAGTTTCTCTATTCAGAAGATGCAGGGCGGGGGATTGTAATGGGGACTCAATTCTATAACGAATCGGAACCAGTTAACTTGGGAACTGGTTATGAAATCTCCATTCGTGATTTAGTAACTCTAATCTGCGACTTGATGGAGTTTAAGGGGGAAATTGTGTGGCAAACTGATAAGCCTAATGGTCAACCCCGCCGCTGTTTAGATACTGAACGGGCAAATCTTGCCTTTAATTTCACGGCTCAGGTGAGCTTTGAGCAAGGGCTAAAGAATACCATTGAGTGGTATCGTCAACACGCTGCATAACAATGTACTGCTGAATGTAGAGTGATACAAGCTGGGCGATGCCCAGCTTATTTTTTTGAAAATTTTTATTTATATGGACAAAGTTAATCATCAACTAAATAAAGCAGAACTGCGCCGCACTCTACTTAAAAGACGTAAATCAATGTCCGTTGGAGAATGGAGAGAAAAAAGCGATCGCTTATGCTCCCATTTACAAAACTCCACTTTATTCACTCAAGCAAAAACAATACTCGCTTATTTCAGCTTTCGCAAAGAACCTGACCTCAGTCCCCTATTTACAAACACCAAATACCGTTGGGGATTTCCTCGCTGCGTTAATAAATCCTTGTCTTGGCATATTTGGACACCTAACGATTCTATCCAAAGCGGTGCTTATGGCATTATTGAACCACACCCTGACGCTCCCCTATTAGATGCTGCGGAAGTAGATTTGATTCTCGTCCCCAGTGTAGCTTGCGACTATCAAGGATATCGTTTGGGTTATGGTGGCGGATATTACGATCGCTTGCTCAGTTTACCGCAATGGCAGACAAAGCCGACTATCGGAATTGTCTTTGATTTTGCCTATTTGTCTCATATACCTATTGAACCTTGGGATAAACCATTACAAGTTATTTGTACGGAAACCGGATTGACTCATAAAGGTTCCTGGATTCAGGATAATGAGGACACATTATCAAATGTTTTATGACTAATCCAACGTCATCTACCACTGAGCAGGAAGCAATAATTGACGAAATTATAGCAACTAGT
Source organism: Nostoc sp. ChiSLP03a (assembly GCF_034531215.2). Taxonomy (NCBI): domain Bacteria; kingdom Bacillati; phylum Cyanobacteriota; class Cyanophyceae; order Nostocales; family Nostocaceae; genus Nostoc; species Nostoc sp. ChiSLP03a. The sequence goes on along the minus strand of NZ_JAVRBQ020000185.1, from coordinate 11,910 downwards.
CTCCAAGCTCAACAAAAAACAGGCCCAGACCTCCGCCAAATTCATAGCAAAAGTCATGGACTCGTTTGGGGAGAGTTTATTATTGAACCCAATCTTCCTGAAGACCTGAGAGTAGGTTTGTTCAAAATGCCTCAAACCTATCCTGCGTGGATTCGTTTCTCTAGTGGTGGTTCGCCTGAAAAACGTGGGAAATTCCACTCCGACAGCCAGCCTGATGTTCGCGGTATCGCCATCAAGGTGATGAATGTGGAGGGGCAAAAAGTCTTGGATGATGAAGAAAAAACTCAAGATTTTATACTTAACAATTATCCTATTTTCTTGACTAAAGATGTTCGTGATTACGCCGACCTTTCCCAAGCAGGTAGTGGAAAACTTTCCCCAGAACGGCTGGAAGAACTTGGTTACGCCTTTGCTATCTTGCAAAAAATTGGTAGCAAAAAGTTAGGAAATCCACTTTTGATTCAATATTGGAGTATGGCTCCGTTTAAATTTGGTGAGCGCATTGTAAAATTATCTGTCAAATCTCAACAACCTGAAAAACCACCAGAAACACTTCCAGAATCAGAAAATTACCTTCGAGAAACGCTGGTCAAATATTTGACTGAAGAAGGTCGAGAAGCTAATAGGATAAAAATGACTACTTACAAATGGTTTAGTACTCAAGTAATTGAATATCCGCTAAGTCAAATTATAGGTTTACAAATAGAAGAAGGTGATGGTGAAGATGGTAAAGTTTATCGCTTTAATCTGAAATTAGTATCAGGCAATAATCTACCTCTAAATGAATGTTATAGAAGTTTTAGTTATGAAGAAAGGCAGCTAATTACTAAAAGTATTGAGACATTTATTAATTCAAATTGAGCTATTAAATAATAGATTAAAAAATCTCTTAGTCAAAAATTAATATTTACAAAATTTGGAATTTATTAATCAAATGCTGAACTGGAAAAAATCACGATCGCAAAATCTGTTAATGTATGCGCTGTTGGGAACAATCGCACTGTTGATGCTCTTTCCTTTACTATGGCTAATCAGTACATCCTTGAAATCGCCAACGGAAAATATTTTTCAGTCGCCGCCACAGTTGCTACCCAGTCAACCGACACTCAATAACTTCTCTAGTGTGTGGAACTCCCTACCTTTTGGACAATACCTGTATAACAGTACCTTGGTGTCAGTACTGACTGTGGGCTTAAATCTGCTGTTTTGCGCTTTAGCTGCCTATCCCTTGGCAAGATTGTCCTTTATCGGACGAGACTGGATTTTTGTAGCAATAGTCTCTACGATTATGATTCCCTTCCAAATCGTGATGATTCCCCTTTATATTTTGACAGTCCAGATGGGTTTGAGAAATACTTATTTAGGGATGATTTTTCCGAGTTTAGCTTCTGCTTTTGGCATTTTTCTGTTGCGCCAAGCTTTCATGAGTGTCCCGAAAGAAATAGAAGAAGCCGCTCGGATGGATGGCAGCTCAGAGTTAGGATTATGGTGGCATATTATGTTACCAGCAATTCGCCCAGCACTGGTAACTTTAGCTATTTTCGTATTCATTGGTGCTTGGAGTGACTTTTTGTGGCCTTTAATTGTCATCCAAGACGAAAATTTATACACTCTTCCCTTGGGAGTCGCAAAGCTAGCAGGTACATTTTCCCTTGACTGGCGGTTAGTAGCGGCTGGTTCAGTAATTGCGATCGCTCCAGTATTATTACTATTTTTGTTTTTACAACGTTACATTGTACCTACAGAAACAGGTAGCGGTGTTAAGGGATGAAAAAAGAATTCAGAATTCAGAAGTCAGAACAAGAAAGTGGTAGATGAGGGAGATGATGGAGACAAGGGAGACAAGGGGACAAGGAGATAAACAAAACTCCTAACTCTTAACTCTTAACTCAGCACGGGCTAAACGCCCCGCTGACGCTAACAGTACTCCTAATGCCCAATGCTCTAATTTAATAAGCCCCAGTCTTTTTCAAGACTACCCAGATAGTTTTAATAATCAGACTCAGATCGTAAGTTACAGACCACTTGCGTTGATAATCTATATCCATTTTCACAATGGTTTCAAAGTCTGTAATGCTGGAACGCCCATTAGCTTGCCATTCGCCGGTAATGCCTGGTTTGACTCGCAATCTATCCCAGTGATGTGGATCGTAATTGCTGACTTCATCAGGAGTAGGTGGACGAGTACCAACTAAACTCATGTCCCCTAACAAAACATTCCAAAATTGAGGGAATTCATCCAAGCTAGTACGCCGCAAAAATTTCCCAACAGGAGTAATGCGAGGATCGTCAACGGATTTAAAAATATGACCTTTGGCTTGGTTCTCAACCAAATGCTTGAATTTATCAGCATCGACTATCATTGAGCGGAATTTCCAGATGCGGAAAGTTTTTCCGTTTAAACCACAGCGAATTTGAGAATAAAATATTGGACTTGGCTCATGAATAAAAGTAGCAATTGCTACAGGAATTGCTATTATAAATGTAACAATCAGCCCGACAATGGCTCCAACAATGTCAATTAATCGTTTTCTCACGCTTAACGTTGACGGGTGTGAAGGCTGTTGCAAACAATTAACTGAATAAAGATAAAGATTATTCACAAGAACTAACTTAGTTTTATAACAGGAATTTTTACATTAGTAGTGTAGACATAGACATGATTGTTAGGCGATTTTTTCTACTGTTGTCGATACTACTGAGTGTTAATATACACAAATTTTAGCCGATATAAAAACCAAAAACCAAAAATTTACAGAATCTTTCAATTCAAGTGATAGATTGTAAAATTACGGTATTTTATCCATCTAATAAAAAGATAATACTATCGTACATATCCCACATATCCCAAAAATTACTGTGCTGAAGTACTAGTAGTAATTCGCAAAATTCCAAATGCTCGTAACATAAGCATTTGGAATTTTGAGTAGTATTCTTATTTCTAGCGCGATCTGCTAGTCTCAACGATCGACCTCTAAGGCAAAATTCACCGTATATGGTTCCTCCAGTGATTGCTGATTACTAGCCTTAATTGCATCTAGATAGCGACGTAAAGACAACAGTTGTTGAGAATTGGGACGATAAGTGAGACTTCCTTGTTTTTCAAAAAGTGGTGCTGTGGCGATCGCCTGATAGTCAGGATTTTCTTGCGAACTCTGGGTCAGCCAGGTTGATTCTGTGATTGAAGGTATCAAACCGGAAGGCAGTTCACCTTCCAAAAAAGCCAGCAGCCGTTGCTGACAAATGCGAGTATTAATCCCACGACCCTCAAATAACTGAGTAACTTCACCGAAAGATAAGGGGCGGTCTCGTAGCAATCGCAACAATTCTGTAAACAAGAAATAATCAGTGTATTGTTGCCTGGGTATATCTAAAATCTGCGGATGCAAAGGCAGCATCGCCAAACCATAAGCAACCCGGCTGCAATTGGGAGCGCCGTTTTCACCGAGATATAAATCTTGAATAATCTTAGTGCTGGGAAGTTTTTGGCGTAACCAGCGGTTCACCGTCCCAATACAAGCCACTCCACCAGTCAGGATCGCTTGATTAATCGCTTCTGTGGGGATACCACGAGCTACCAATAACTTGTTAAGTTCTCGGTTCAGGCGGCGCACAAAGGGAATAAATACCTGGCTTTCTAAGTCTCGTCGCTGCAAAACCCACCGCTGATCGGCTAATTCTAGGGTAAAAGAGTCTTGGTGTTGCAAAATCAGCTTTAGGGCTAATGCCGCATCTAATACCGCCTGTCCCAGTAAAGAACTTTCTAGACGTTGCTGGAGACGAATTCGAGCGGTGATATCTGGTTCTCCAACTCTAGGTAGTTCTAATTCTTCCAACCCTAAAGTCTGCCAATGCATTTGGTCTAAACCGGGAATTGACGGTTGCCATTGCCAAGAATTACTCGTGGTAGTTTTGCCATCGCTTGGTGTTTCTCTGCGTGATTGCCGAGATTTCGGTGGCAATAGCAGTTGGCAAATTATATCTTGTTCAATACCCTTGCCAGCATAAGCAAAACTGTGGAGCATGAAATCATTGTATGTCAATTGCTGCAAGGTTTCTGGTAGATTCACCAGCAACATTTCTGTGGCAGTTGTCCCAATGTTAATCACCAGGGTGTTGCCAACAATCGGATGTTCGCTAGTTTTTGCTGGATGAGTACCTTGAGCATCGCTTAGTTTTACTTGCTCACCATTAGCAGCATCAAGTTCCGAAAGTAGGCTAGCGATCGCTTCTTCAACAAAAAAGACTTGCTGCGGATGTTGAATGAGTTTGCTAGTGAGTAAAGCTTCCCGCACATTAAAGCGGTATTGTTCCGACCAGCTAGATGGACAAGTACAAATTACACCAGCAATATTATTGATAATCTGGGGAAAATCTTGTTCGCCGATCCCAACAGCGGCAGCCACTAAACTAGGGGTGGTACTTGTTTTTTCGGATTTGAGAGTTAACAGTAATTTAGAGAGCGATCGCACAACCCAAATCAAAGGCCCTGCCGAAAATTCATTTAATTGCAAAACAGGTTCCCATTTCTGTCGTTCGCTCTTATAGGGAATGGCTACTTGTAAGTAAGGCTTCAACTGCGCCGAGTAGAGGTTATTTTTCGTCGGATCTGCTGTCGATTTTGGTGTTGCAGGAGTAGTAGCCGAGCGATCGGGTGCTTTATCTTGGGCAACAGCCGCAGGTGCTGTCTGCTCATGTGCTTCGATAGTTTCGTTTTCACCGTGGGGTACAGAAGCTGTAGGCAGATAAACCTCTGTTGGTAAACGAAACGATTGCTGAAAGGAACTTGTTCCTGGCGGATTTTCTGCTGACCAGTAGATAGGATGTACAACAAAAGTCGAGCGATTTAATAATGTAGCGGAAATTCCTGTTGTACCTAAATCAATTCCTAAATACCAGACTGATTCTAAAGTATTGAACGAAACTTCTGGATTATTTATGGAGTTGGCAATTGGAGGTAAAGAACTTTCTGGTACGGGAGTTGTGACTTCCTTTTTTTTTTCAGTTTCTACCTGGGTAACTGCCAAACTTGAGAAATCATTTGTTGATGTATTCTCTGCTATTTGGAGATTTTCAGGGGAAGTTGTGGTGATTGTGTCTTGAATGTTATTAAGTGGTTCCGAGAAAACATCCAAGTTATTAGCTGGCTGCGACTCAGAATTTAGCTGCCGATCAAAATTAGCCAAATCCCGATCTAATTGCTGCAACTGTTCTTCATCTAAAGAAATATCTGGTATGGCTGGAGACTGGTTTGACTCAATAGAAAGTAAGTTTTCTTGGGGTGAAGCAGCAATATAGTTATCTGAAGACAGTTCGGAGTGATCGCTGTTAATTAATACTTCTGATGTGGGGATACTTTCGGTAGGCTCTGCCAAAGCAATTTCTGATACTTCTGGAGCCACTGGTGCTGTGGTTGTGGCATCATCCACAAAAGATGAGATTTCCAGAAGTTGCAGTTCGTTATCTGTATCAGGCAATAAGTCAGTTGCTGTAGTTGTGGCATTATCTACAGAAGATGAGACTTCCAGCAATTGCAGTTCACTATCGGCATCAGGTAATAACTCAGTTAGGGTATTAATTGTATCAACGCTAGCTGGCTGAGTGCCAATTTGTGGCAAACTGTCTATTTGTGGAGTAGAGAAGCTAAGAGGTGAATCTAGGTCAGTCTCTTCTTCAAAAAATAGTTCTTCCTGTGGCTCTGATGAATCTGTGGTTTCGCCTAAAGTCTCTTGAGTTGAAAGACCTGTATCTGGAGTCACAGCCGCAGAATCCATGCTTGGAGAGACAGGCGGGGTCTGGGTGATGTTCAACGGTGATGGAGATGGTGTAGAAGCAGATAAGTCATTGATAGGAACATCAAGGCTGGGATTATTAACATCACCAGCATCAAACAAACTGGCGTAAAGTTGGTCTACTTCATCACCAATTGCCGCAGAAATATCTTCCGGTAATTCGGTCGGGGTTTGAGAATATTCAGATGAGTCTACACCAAGCTGCAACAGCACTGCATCTAGATCCTCTGTAAGCGTATTTTCCTGTGGCTCAATTGCGAGTGGAGATGAAGTTTCTGGCTGGATAAGCTCCAAGGATTGGGGTGCAACTCCGGCAGCAATCTCGGTTGGTTCAGTCAATGATGGTAGTGTTTCAGATTCTCCTCCCGGCAAAGATGACTGCGAACTAGAGGATTCTGGTTGCAAATGCTGAGTCAAATTGTTGACAAAGCTGGTCATCAGCTGTTCGCCTTGCATCCCCTTGCTATGCATTCTTGCCAGTGCTTGGGACAAGGATTCGTAATAAGTATTAATATTGCGCTGTAGTGCTTCAAAGACTACATTCACCGTCCCATCTAGTGATAATAGGCGTCGATCTAACTCCCTAGCTAGCTGGGTTAAGCGCTCCACATCGTCAGAGGATTCTAATAAAGATTGACTTGTAGAGTTTGTGTAATTAGTTCCTCCTGAAGAACTGGCGGAATTTTCCCTCGTCTGTCCAATCAGTGGTGTTAAAGTTGGCACAAGGCGACTCATGAGTACCTGTAAAAACTCGGTAATCATTTGTTCCTGGTTTGTCAACTGCTGCGCTAAGGAGTAGTTTTGCAATCGCTTTTGTTCTAGTTGCCGAATTTCTTGTATGAGAGTGGCTCGCTCTTGCAAAAGCAATTCTAATTCCGATCGCAACGGCTGCATCAATCTCGAAAATTCATTATTTAATTGTTCTGCGCCAACAGTATTCTCTTCCTGAGTGAGTTCGGGCTGCGGTAGTGGATACTGGTTATTACCGCGATCGATAAATTTTGTTAACAAAGGCGATGGCTTTGCCAAGGGCGATCGCGGTTCTTCAGAAGACTGATTTGGGATGCTGCTCTCTAATGCTTCTTTTTCTTGTAACCTCACCAAGAAGTCGCGAATTCGCTCTAAAACTTCTTTAGGCTCTTGCGCCTGACCAGACAGAAATTTAGACAGGCGCTTGCCACCGCTGGCAAGTAAGTTGTCAATGTCTGCGATCAGCTTTTGAATTTCATCTGTACTAAAAGTCACTTTGATTACCTTACTTAAAAATGTATGTCAACTAATGTGACAATTAATTTACAATCACCGTATCCCTATGGGGATCTTGCTACGCGCAGCATCTACCATAGAAGAAATTTTGAGTGGCAAAAGCCGCTACTTGGACTTGTGACTGTCATTATGTTATGGATTACTGGGAGTCGTGGCAATCTTCAATCATCGAAGAAAACAAGGAAAAAAGTTTCTCTTTGTCCCCCCATCTCCTTGTCTTTCCCTCTCCTTGTCCTCTTCAGACAGCCTTTGCTCGAAAAGCTTAATTTTGCAGGTCATTGGTTGCCTATTTTTGAAAATCGCTAAAATACCTGAGCAATAATTTACTCCCTTTAGTATCATTAATGTTGTTTGCCTATATTCATAACTAATCAAGTTTGCAGTGCAGCTAGCCCCTAAGCAATCCAACCGCAGGCTATAAACTACTTTTTGCAAAACTTTTATCCCGTTTAAACTTATAGGTAAAGATTATTTAGAAAAACTTCTTGTCGCTTTCTTGTGTAGCATAGTTTAGTTTTTTCTTTGAAAGGGAGCTGTGCAATGATAGCTTAGGCTACAAATGGCGCTCCTGTTTTTTGTGTGTACATAGCAGCTTGAGTTAAAGATGTCGTAATGGAAGATCGATATAGCTTGCAAGCACAGGCTAATTCCTGGATGATCGCCTCCGCTCCCTTTTTTCAAGGGTTGCCAGAAACTGCTGTGGAATCAGCCCTCACCCATCTTGTTACCCGCACTCATCCAGCCAATCAGGTGATTCTACTGGAAAATGACTGGGGTGGTTCTGTGTATTTTATTATGGACGGATGGGTAAAAATCCGCACATACAATCTGGAAGGAAAAGAGGTAACGCTGAATATTATTGGCAAAGGTGAATTGTTTGGTGAAATGGCGGCGCTAGATGAAGCACCTCGATCCACCGACGTTATTACCTTGGCCCCAACGGTAATTGGTAGTATGCCTGCTCAGGATTTTGTCAAATTACTTCAGATAGAACCCTTGGCGGGAGTTCGATTGGCGCAACTAATGGCACGACGTTTGCGGCAAGTAAATCGCCGATTGCGGTTGCGGGAATCTGATAGCCAGTCAAGGGTAGCAGATACGTTGTTATTTTTGGCAGAAGGACAGGGAAAAAAAGGGCAAACCGGAACCGAAATCCCCAATTTACCTCATCGGGAATTAAGTAGTTTGAGCGGACTGGCGCGGGAAACGGTGACACGAGTATTGACAAGGCTAGAAAAAAAAGGCTTGATTAAACGGGATCAAGACACTATTTGTATTCCCGATTTGTCAGCCTTAGAAAGAATGATCGTTTAAAAACTTGTCAGATATGAGTATTTTAGATTCTCTCTCAGATGAACCGGAGGAAGATCCATCCTCTGAATCTCCAACTCCTCAGAATCATTGGTTAGATAAAGAACAGCAGTTAATGCCTCCTCAAATCAAAGCTGATGCGCCCTTGAGGATGGTGGAAACGGCATTTTTAGCCAGTACCGCTAGCTTAATTTGGTTTATAAATTTTTACTTTCCTTTGGGCCCAGTTTTGCGGATATTTTTTCCAGTGCCGATCGCTCTAGTTTATCTGCGTTGGGGCAAACGTGCAGCATGGATGGCAGCACTCACCTCTGGGTTACTGCTGACGGTACTGATGGGGCCAGCCCGCAGTTTGCTGTTTGTCATGCCCTACGGGTTCATGGGCGTGCTTTTGGGCGCTACATGGTGTCGTCGTCGTCTTCCCTGGATTGTTTCTATCACTTTGGGTACGCTATTGGGTACTTTAGGAGTCTTTTTTAGGCTGTGGTTGCTGTCGGTTTTGTCGGGTGAAGACCTATGGATTTATGTGATTACCCAGGTGACTGAGTTCATTGAGTGGGTATTTTTTAACTTGAGTTTGTTGGCGAGTCCCAGTGTATTTTTGATTCAAGTGGGAGCGATCGCTTTAATTTTACTCAACAACTTTATCTACCTTTTTGTGGTACACCTAGCAGCATGGTTGCTTTTTGACCGCCTGGGCAACCCTATTCCCCGCCCACCACACTGGGTACAAGTTCTCATGGATTATGAGGGATAATTATTAGTCATTTGTCATTTGTCATTTGTCATTGGTTAAACGATCGGTTCTAACTAATAACCAATGTTCCATGCCCAATTCCCAAATTAGTATTTATACTCAAAAAGAACAGGGTGAACAATGGCTGCGAAGGTATCGTGGCTGTCTACCCGTATTTGCTTGTATTTTAGGATTTACTGAAACTGGTTTAATTCCAGGAATTTCAGCAGCTGGTCGCACTCCGGAGGATCGGAAATATACAGCTTGTGCCGATGCTGAGTTTTTGTATCACGGCCCAGAACATAAAGCCCAATATCCTCTACCACCATTGGCGGCTGGCGCTTCACCTGTGCTGATTTCTCGCGCGGTATTTGAGTCACTAAAGATACCAATTCATTTATTTAATGCTGGTTTACCCCAAGCTCCTGCTGTGCCAGTAATTAATTTGGGTGGCGCTCCTGCTAAGTGTTTAAGTCAAGGGGCTGCTATGGAAATTACAACAGTACATCACTTATTTGAACAAGGACTACTTTGGGGAGAACGCCTAGCCGCCAATATTCAACAGGGGTATTTGATTCTCGGTGAGTGCGTCGTTGGAGGTACTACAACTGCCCTGGCAATCTTAACTGGTTTAGGTATAGATGCTGCCGGAAAAGTTAACAGTAGCCACCCTGTTTGTAACCATGCGCAAAAATGGGCACTAGTGCAAGCTGGACTGGAGAAGATGAGGGAGAGCAGGGTGCAGGGGAGGCAGGGGGTGCAGGGGGAGATAAACTTCCAATCTCAAATCCAAAATTCAAAATCTCAAATCCAAAATTCTGTAGATCCCTTACAACTTGTCGCCGCCGTGGGCGATCCGATGCAAGCGGTGGTAGCTGGGATGGCGATCGCTGCTAGCCGTCGTTGTGGTGTGATGCTGGCTGGAGGGACACAAATGCTGGCGGTTTATGCGTTGATGAGTGCGATCGCTCAAGCTTACGCCTTATCATGGCAACCAGAAGCAGTAGTTGTAGGCACAACCCGTTGGGTAGCGGAAGACCCTACTGGCGCTACAGTTGACTTAGCCCTCAACTTAGGAAAAAACAGCTTAACTCCAAGTGGAGAAACCCCTTCTCTATTAGCAACTCATCTGAGCTTTGCTGATTCTCGTTATCCCCAACTGAGAGCTTATGAGCAGGGCTTTGTCAAAGAAGGCATGGGCGCTGGAGCCGCTTGCATAGCCGCCCATCTTAGCCAAGATTGGCAGCAACACCAACTTTTGGCAGCCATTGAAGCCCAACTTGAATGGCTAAGTACAGCATCTCATTAATTCTTAGCGAATTAGATTCGGCAAGACTCTGCGCCCCACCAAAGTTATAAACGGAAGTTTCCTCCGATGCTACTTCTCTGTGCGTTTAAAAATCTTGCCCAGCATGACAGAAGAATTAGAATAAACTATGAATTGGAGTTTTCCCTTATTTATGAGCGTCATAATTCCCGATGACATCCTCCAAGCATCAAACATGACTGAGGATGAACTGAAATTAGAAATTGCCATCTTGCTTTATCAGCAAGGTAATAATTAGCAGTGGCAAAGTCCGAGCCTGGACAGAAATCACAGTACTTGAATTCCATTAATGCCGGCATATTCGATGGCGCTAGCTACAGAAGACTAGTTAAGGTTATTCTTTCTTGAATTTATTATCTAATTGGTAAACCCGTAATATTTCTATCTGCTAAAGCGGTTCTGGAGCAACAAATAAAATGACTCTTTTATTATTTGTCATCCTATTGACAATTAACTTAGGTGCTGGATGTTATTTGACTCTAGCTAATCCTCGTCAAACGCTAGTTTCTGAGTTACTAGAGGCTAAATTGGAAACTCAGATTGATACTGATGGTCAGGCTAAGTATTATAAATATAACATTTTACTATTAAATGATAGAGATAGTTTTCCTTTTTCACGCGCAGGATACCCAAAATTGAACCTTGAAGAATTGCAATCAATAGTATTAAGAATTAATACTTTTTTGAAAAACCCTATAGAGAAGAATTTAGAGGTTATACTTGATGAGACTTTTACTGGTTACATTTCTGTCATGATTACTGTATTCTGTGGAATATTAGCGTTGCTAGTAGCGTCACTAGGTTTCTTTATCAATTGTAATTTTGATAAAGAAACAAATACTGTAAAACTTAGTCGTTACAGGTGGTTTGGAACGTTAGGAAAAACATTGTTTCAATATTCTTTGAACGAGATTACTGATGTTAAGCTTGAGCGGATTCATACTAGTATAGATGAATACTTTTTTCGAGTTATTTTAGTACTAGAATCGGGTGATAATCTACCATTAACGCCCAATTATACTTCAAATTATATAAATGGAGATTCTATAGTTAGAGTAACTAAAAGACATCTCCGAAAACCGCCCAAGTATCTCTGTGACTAACTTATAGGGTGCGATCGCCAGTGAGAGCAATTAGCTAGTTTCGACGAGAGAATAGGAGTTTGAGATGTTTGTTGTTAATAACCCGACAAAAAAACGTGGCTATGTGCATTCATTTTCTCTCAGGTAAACGCGTATATTTCTGCTGGTAATACAAGTGCCCCAATTCGGAATCTTACTACTCCACAAATTGTCAAAATTACTTCAGCATACTTTTTAGGATTTAATCGAAATTTTTCTTGAACAACTCGAAAGATTTTTACAGAACGAATTCGGTGTTCAACAAATACTCGGTTGGATGAAAACTCCTTGTTCTCTTTTTTCTGTTCACTTGTTAACTTTGATTTCTTGGCGTTTAAGAAAGTGTGTCAATTAAAT
>NZ_JAVRBQ020000184.1:0-29569 GCF_034531215.2 Nostoc sp. ChiSLP03a | reverse complement strand
TAAAGCTGCATAGAATTCGATCCCCCCTAACCCCCCTTAAAAAGGGGGGAACCGGAAAAACATCTATCAAAGTCCCCCTTTTCAAGGGGGATTTAGGGGGATCAAGATATGTGCAACTTCACATTAAATTGGTATAAGAACCAAATTATCAACCTAATTGTCTTTGATGATCAAAGTGAGGCAATCGTGCAATGGATACCCGATTAAAATTCCAAGACATTATCAAAAGCGTACTTCAAAATCATGCCACTTATCGAACTGGCATACCCGATGGTTATGCCTCTCAAGGTTCTTGGTTTTCGTCATCCTAAAGTACGGCAACATACAGGTTTTGCTGTAACGTTATGGACAAAAGGGGAAGGGGAAAGCAAAAGTCAAAATTTAAAAGAATACAGGACTTACGCAACTAGCACAAAAAGGGGGTAAGGTGCAGCCCTACCCAGCGACAATTCAACTCAAACCAAGCACATAAGAATACTTGGGCGTTTTAGCCCACATTCTGCAGGTTCCTTAGTAAAGGAGATAATATTTGCGACAAGGGGCACCAAAAAACTGGAGAATCCAAGACCGTTCCAGGGTAAGATTTGCAATTTGCTTAGTTTGGGCGATCGTTACCAAATGAATCGACATAAAACATTGGAAAACCCAACGTAAAGTAGGAGTAGTAGTTGGTTTACCTAATTGATTATTGATAGTCTGTTTAGCCTGATCCAAAGCTTGACGTAAAGCTCGTTGACCCAAACTATAAACTAGCAAACATAAACCCATAACCATTGCTAGAACACCGATTCAGTAATCAGGATAAAGTAGCAGGCTGCTCAGTAGTGTTAGTAAAAATTTTGGCAAGGACATGAAGATTATGAACAACGGCGGTACGGCGGAGGTCAAATAAGTTTTTGCGAGTTCCAACGTAACGAGCTTGATCTCCTTGCCAGCGACCAATGTGAGATAAAGAATGCTCGACAGCTACCCGTTCTAGGAGCTTGGTGCAACCAGTAGGAGTTAATTGACGTTGTTTTAATTCCTGGAACAATGGCTCATCAGGATGAATGGAAACACTTCGTCCAGTTCGGGAAGTAGTACAATTCTCCTTTAACGGACAACTCGCACAGATATGCTTGAGAAACTGGACTTTGCCGCCAACGGCGAAAGGTAAAGTTACTTGATTAGGACAACAAATAGTCTGATTGTCCCAGTCTAAAGTAAAAGCAGTTTTGGTGAACAGCTTACCATTTCTTACTTGCCAAGCTTTACAGTAAACAGTCAGTTCCTGGGTTCTGTTTTGAACCAAAGAACTACTAAGGTAGGCGCGGTCGATGTGTAACTCAACCAGGTTCACTTTCTGGCATTTTAAGTCGATGGCGATCGCATCAGTAACAGATGCCTCAGGGATATTTGCTCTTGTGAACCCAACGGCGCGAACCAGCCCATTGTCTAAATCTCGTAAGACATGACGTTTATAGCCATCAAATAGTTGAGTTTTGCTTTTACGCCCATGTCTCATTTCTTCGTCTTCAATGGAGATACGTCGTTCTTTGGCAACACCTCAGGTAGTTTTATCTCACCATGAGCATCCACTTCCACGTCTTGGGCTTCAATTAACCTTGCAGTCTCCAAAGCCGAACGAACTTGAGGGTGTTCGGTATTTTCTGATTGTACTTGTACAAAAGTCTCAAGTCGATCTATTGCGTCTAATACGATTCCTAAAGCCAAATTTTTCTGATCGGGGTCATCCCAGTTTAAGTCTAAAGCGGTTTTCAAACTCGAACCCCCAACGATGTCTAATCCAATGTCATTGGCAACTTCTGCCAGCCCCCGCCCCTGCTGGTTAGCTATCACGCCAATCGCTTTTTTGAGCGCGTGACCCAACAAATTATATGTATCCTCGACCTTCGATGCTCCCCACAAGAGACTGGAATCAAGTGCTGCCCGTAACTGTCTTGAGCCAAAACCTTTGGTTTGCTCTGCTAGTTCTACTGTTCTCTCAATCAGCCTACGGTCAAGACCTTGGATAATTAGCGCCGTGCGAAATCTGGCCAATGTCGCCTGGGAAAAAGGCGCATTTTCACAATCTATGCAATCTAGCACTAACTGCCAACGCCTATCCACGATCAGTGCTTCAATTGCTTCGGCATCTGAAGCTCGTGTGTAAGCTTGCAAAATTGTCGCTAATGCCAGCTGTGCTGGTGCTACTGGTGGATGCCCTTTGGCAGAATCTGCATAAAGCTTGTTCAGGTCTTCTTGAAATTCATCATTAAATATTTGATGGCGATATTGCCGTAAGAACGTAAACAGCTTTGCCCGTTTAATGCGCTTGATGATACTTTGCTCTGGTACTGATAGCTCTATCGGTGGTTGCCAATTTCCTGGTCGCATACGTACATTCTCAGGTTGTACTAGCACATTTATTACCTGAATCTACCTCAATTTAGGCTACACCTCTCCTTGAGACTTTGTTAAATATCGCTCAAGGCTTACTTATCGCTATAAACGTTGGCTGGCAAGTATTTGCTCTATTATCTTCTCTATTATTTACTTCACGCTCAACTGAATTTTATTTTATCCCCCGATTACTGAATCGGTGTTCTAGAACATCGAAGCAAAACACCAATTGGTATCCAGGTACTGTGGCGAGGTTGGTTAAAATTGCATGACCTTTGTGAAGGTTGGCTGCTTGCAAAAGAGACTTAACGGGAAAAGTCAGAATCTTGATACTCTGCACAATATTCATCTACGATCGCAACTGTTGGGTGGGCGTCTCTAGCCAAATATTTCAGAATTTGTAATTCTACATCCATTGCCCTGCTTACCTGAAGGGAGTTTTTTCTTTTAATCCTTTTATTAAGAATACTCGGAAAGTGACAGAAGAGGGATATCTTTTATTTTTTTATGTTTTCCAAGCAACAAGACTGACGCAAACAGATTTTTCCTCAAGGCTAGGTATAAAAGTTTTAAACATTTCCACTGCTCCCTTCTCAGAACTTCCCTTCCCCTTCCCCTTCCTAAATACTCCGACTACGCGATCGCTTCTGAGTTGGCAAATTCTCGGCTTTGCGAAGGACGCGCTTGGGGTCTTTACCTTGCCATAATACTTCACCCATCTTGACACCAAATTTATCTTCTAAAACATCGTGCATCTCGGTTAGCATTTGTTCGGCTTCATCGCAGACTGCGGAGGTATTCCCATCTACAGTAGTAACGCTGTGTTTGACATAGCCATCTACGTCATAAAACACTTGTCCGGCGATGGGAATACTAACGCTAACTCCTTTACCTGTGTTAGTCGTGGCTCCTAAAATAATAGATGTAGCGGGATGTTCTGGATGTTCTGGTTGATGAAAGGTGATATTGAAACCCATTTCTTGTAAAGTTTGAGAAATACTATCAGCAATATAATCTCGCTTGTCTGCTTGTAGTTGGGCTGCATTGGCGGTTTCGAGAATTGTTTGCTCCTGCTGGCTAATTTCTGTTAATTGGGAAATAACTTGTTGGCTTTGACCGTTAGTAATAGCTTGTTGCACTGTATTGATTTGAGTTTCTATTTCTGTTACTGCTGCTGTTTGCCATTGCATAACTACTGGATCGGCTTTCAAACCGGTTAGAATGATTTTGAGTTCTGTGAGTTGTCGATTTGCTTGTGCTTGTGAATGGCGTGAATTTGACTGACCCTGGACAATTTGGCGTAAGTGTTTTTGAACTAAAGCTGTTGCTTCTGTTAGAGGTCGGCGTACTGCTATCGGGTCTCCAGAAGAAATAGCTTGTCGTAAAGTTTGCAAGATGCGCTGTAATTGTTGCCGACCTGCGGTATCGAATTTTAGAGATTCTGTTTCGGGAATTTGAGCTACTCGCCGTTCCAGTTCTTGGAGTTCAAATTGTTGTCGCTCAATGTCTTTTCGCCTTTGTTTTTCTGCTTCGTCGCGGCGTCTGCGCTGCAATGCAGCTTGCATTGCCTGTTCAATTTTTATTAGTTCTTCGGAAATTGCTAGTAGTTTGGTTTCTGAATTTGCTTGAGCGATCGCTTCCAGTTGATTCTCACAGCGAGATTGTAATGCTACAGCTTCTTGAACATATAAATTTGCCCACTGCCAATTTATATCTGACAGCAATCTTTGCACACGAATTTGAGTTTGGTAACGGGATTCTTCTAGTTGTCGTTGTCGTTCCTGTTCTTCGGCTTCCTTACGTCTTTGTGCTTCTATTTCTGCGCGACGCTGACGTTCAGCTTCTAAAATTTTTTGCTTCCACTCGGCAATTTCTGCTTCTGAAAACTTAGGACTGCCACTCATAATAATTCGTAATTGATAATTTGTAATTTTTAGTTAGAAAATATAATTCCTTGGCTTTGCATTTTGGCTGCAAACTCATCTCGGAAGCCTTTGCGGGCGGGAATGCCTGTAAAGTAAAATGCACCAGTGACATCTATGCCAAATTCTATTCCGGTTGAGCGATCGCCTTGTGCTAATTCTTGAATTAAAATCTGTTGATATCGTTCTGTTAACATCAATAATCTTTGATTGCTAGACCCCCGCCAGAGTAAGTCCCCATGTAAAGACTCTATGTAAGTTCCATCGACTAGTAAATCAATGCGATTGAGTAATGCTCTTTGAGCATCTGTTCCGTGTTGTTGCAGATGTTCTAAGCGATAGCCTGTATAGCACATTACACCTAAGTTTTGGAATTCATATACTCTATCAATTAAGTTTACTAGGGCGGCTGCTTGCAACATTGGTTCGCCACCGGAGAGGGTGATTCCTTCAATATCTGGTTGTGACAAAATCCAGTCTGCTAGTTCGGTTTGGGAAATTGTTTGTTTGCCTCCTTTGTCCCAAGATTCGGGGACTATACAACCTGGACAGGCAAAGTCGCAGCCTTGTACCCAGATAGCGGCTCGTTTGTAAGGGCCGAGGGCTGTGACCGGAGATTGATGGCGGAAGATGCGTAAGTAATCATACATATAAGTAGTTGTACAAAATATATAAACTGGTAACTTTCATTTTCTTATAAGACAAATTCAAATATTCACTGATGTAATCAGTCATTATAAACGTCTCCACGACCACCTACCTTAATCACAGTAACTAACAATAAATTGTCTTCTATTTCATAAATCACTCGATAAATGCCTATTCTAATTCGATAAGTATTATCCTCGCCTTTCAACTTTTTCACTCCACTAGGACGGGGTTCTATGGCTAAAGCATCTATTTTAGGCTGTATACAGTCTTGCAAGTATTGAGATAATTTTTTAAACATCTTTCTTGCACTGGGAGAAAATTCGACTGTGTAAGTCATCAATTAAGCCACATCCTGTTTTCTCTCTTCAGCATTTTCTTTTTTAATTTCTTCCCAGGAGATAGTTCCGTGTAGTCTTATTTCTTCTCTAGCTTCTTTAACAGCTTTTAAATCCTCCTCATCTTCTTCATCTTCAATTGTTTTCAGTAAAGTGTAAATCTCGTCTAAAGTGCTATCATAAGCACTTTCTAATAGTGCATTAATTGCTACTATCAATATTTCTCTTTCACGGTTAGTTTTCATTAGCGTTTACCATATTGGGCGAAGATTACCCTAAAATTAGGGGGTAAAATATTTTGTTTGTCCGATTGTCCAAATTAATATTACACAATCATTCTAGCCGTTTTTTCGTTCTCACTGAGAATAACATTCTCAAAAAACCAGACACACTTTCTCATACCAATTCCAGAAAAAAATGAAGCAGATGCGTATATTCAACAGGTGTTAATATTTTTGGATAAATATTTTTATCTCACGCAAAGAGAAGTCGCTCTTGCAAACTTTGGTGGACGCTCAAGCCCAAAGGAAGAATTTAAGATTGAAATCGGCGTTCTAGGAGGAATTGATAGGCGATTTCAAAGTCGATCGCGAAGATGTAGGGTTCGGTGGTGTGGGTAAATCCTTGGATGCGATAGCGGCGAATTGCTTGCATGGTGGCTTGATTGCTTAGGAGGGCGAGTTCTGCACCGTTCCAGCCTTCTGTGCGGACGGCCCAGGCTGCTAGGTTGATGTCTGCGGCTAGGGGGCGATCGCAGTTATGAACCCGCAAGATTTCAAATCGGCTGGTGACATCGGGTAAGTCTACTTTCAGTTGCAAGTCTAGGCGGCCTGCTCTTAATAAGGCTGGGTCTATAATGTCGGGTCGGTTTGTGGCGGCGATGATTAATATGTTAGTACAAGCTTGGATGCCATCAATTTCGGTGAGGAGTTGACCGACTAGGCGATCGCTTACTCCAAAGTCTCCTTCGTTACCGCCTCTAATCGGGGCAAGGGCATCGATTTCATCGAGAAAAATTATACATGGTGATACTTGTCTTGCTCTAGTGAATAATTCTCTGACTGCTTGTTCTGATGCGCCTACCCATTTGCTATGTAATTCTGGGCCGTTGATGGCGATAAAGTTGGCTCTGGCTTGGGATGCAACAGCTTTGGCTAATAGGGTTTTGCCGGTTCCGGGCGGGCCCCAAAGTAAAATCCCACGGGGAGATATTGCTTTTAACTGGCGGTAGAGTTCGGGATACAGCAGCGCACCTTCAACAGTTTCTTGCAAGATGGTTTTGACGCTCTCTAAGCCCCCAATCTCCTCCCAAGTGATGTTAGGAGTTTCAATTGTGACTGGACGGAGAATAGAGGGTTTAACTTCTTTTAAAGCTTGGAGAAAATCTTGCTGATTGATACTAAGTCCTTCTGGTATAGGCGAATCTAAAGGGGGATTGAAGCGGTGCAGGGCGTTGTAGGCTGCTTTTTGACAGAGCGATCGCAAGTCTGCACCGACAAATCCAACTGCTAAATCGGCAACTGCTGCTAAATCTACAGACCCATCTAGGGGCATTGTACTAGTATGAATCTTGAGAATTTCTAAGCGACCGAGGCGATCGGGAACGCGGAAATACACTTCGCGATCGAATCGACCAGGGCGACGCAGCGCCGGATCGATGCGATCGGGACAGTTGGTTGCTGCCAAAATCATCACTCCATTTAGTTGAGCAAAGCCATCCATCAGGCTGAGAAGTTGGGCAACAACGCGCTTTTCTACTTCCCCTTCGACTTTGGTGCGTTCCGGTGCGAGACTGTCGATTTCATCAATAAAAATTAAGCAAGGAGCCGACAGGGTAGCTTTTTGAAAAATCTGCCGCAGTCGTAACTCTGCCTCACCGTAATATTTACCAATAATCTCTGGTCCAGCAATGGCTATGTAGTTAACACCGAGTTCTTCGGCTATGGCACGCACAGTCAAGGTTTTTCCTGTTCCTGGTGGCCCGATTAACAACACCCCCCGTGTTGGTTCTAATCCCAGTTTGGCTAACAAGTCTGGACGCTTTAGTGGTAAAGCCACCAAATCGTGCAGTTCTGCCAGCACTTCCCTTAAACCACCCACGGCTTGCAACGACGGCTTAACGGCAGGTTCTGGGGAAGGAGCAGGATGGGGGACTGGCGACAGAGGCTTATACCCAGATGTTCTAGGAGTCCGCATAGTTTTGACCGTCGATTCGGATTGAGAAAAGTTACTGTGCTGGGAAACTTCGATCCAGTCGCTATTATTGGGGTTGTTTGGGGCTTGCTGTTGAGCAGCTTTTTTTTGTGCCAGTTTTAGCAGTTGTTCAAAGTCTCGGAAAAATCTACTCACAGTTTCTGGACAATTAGTTAATGCTGGGTGTTGCTGAATCGGAATACAGTTAAGCTTTTTGCAAAAATTAAAATTCTTTTCTTCCCCTGTCTACGGCAGTTGCTACAACGGAGAGAACCTCCAACGCACTGCCTCTTGTGCTTGTCCTATTTATCCGCTGAGTCAGCAACGCCCAATACTACCTACCGACGTTGTTGTGCTTGTAGTTGTGTTAACACCTGGGCTGGTGAGAGGCCTGTCATTGCTGGCAGTTGTAATAGTTGTGCTGGTGGGAGATTTGTTAAGGCTGAAAGTTGAGCTAGTTGGGGTGCTGAAAGACCAGTCATTGTAGATAATTGGGTTACTTGGGCAGGTGTAAGTCCGGGTAAGGATACGCCTCCTCCAGGAAGTTGCCCCGCTACTGGCGTTTGTGCTGCGCCCCCTACTCCGCCATGAGCTTGATTGGCTATCCCTAGTTGACTGATGAGCTGAGTTAGCTGGGTAACTAACACAGTAAGTTGCTGTACTAATCCAGCTAATTGCACCACAACTTCAGCCGATGCACCTGCATGACCTCCTTGGGCAGCACCACCCTGACCATTTAAACCACCAACTAGTCCACCGACTCCGGGTAGACCTCCAGCTAGTCCACCGACTTGACCAGTTAAACCACCAACTACTCCACCGACTCCGGGTAAACCCCCAGCTAGTCCACCAACTTGATTGAGTAATCCTCCAGCTAATCCGTCTCCTCCACCACCTTGACCAGTGACACCACCGACTGATCCACCGACTACAGGTAGACCTCCAGCTAGTCCACCAACTTGATTTACTAGTCCGTCAGCTAATCCACCACCTTGACCAGTTAGACCACCGACTAGTCCGCCAACTACAGGTAGACCTCCAGCTAGTCCACCGACTTGATTGAGTAATCCTCCTAACACTCCTTCGCCTCCTGAATTTTGATTAGTTAAACCACCGACTAATTCCCCAGCTACGGGAAGTTGACCAGCTACTCCGCCTACCAGTCCGGTGGCTTGTCCAACTAGTCCCTCATTGCCACCTCTGCCTGCAACTTGGCCAGCGACACTTGTGACTGGATCTAATACTCCACCTAAAAGTCCGCCGCCTTGTGTTGATTGAGCAGATGATTGCTGGGGATTTGATTGGTTGCCTTTGGATTTTGACGGAGCACCACTCAGTCCCCCAAGTTGGGATGTGAGGTTGGAAAGCATAGGCTTATGGATTTGGAGTTGCAGATAATCGATTAGGTGTGCGGCATCCGCACCGTTTGCTGTTGTGATTGAAATCGTATGCGGCCCTTGGCGAATACTTCCTAACGAGATTTGACTCTGCTTAAGTTTGCCCTTGTCTGCACCGGGCGTTTTAGCAATGAGTTGTCCGTCTAGAAATATATTGTCTTCTCCAGAGCCGTAGCGATCGTAAGAAAAGACTAATTGTTCATCAGTATAATCTTCTAGGAGACCAAAGTGAATATTTAGTTGACTGGTTGAATTAGGAATTTTGTTGGCATTAAAAGGCACTAGGCAAGAGGGAATGCTAGGACGGTTGAGGGGATCGGGATCTGTGCCTACTATGTAGTTATATTCAATTGTCCATGCACCTGTAGGGACTGGCGTTCCGGCTTGACCTGGAGATCCAATTTGCCAAAGAACGGTTTGGGGGTCAGGGATAGCAGCAGTGGTCGGCCCGGGTTGCTGGGATGTCAGAGGTGTTTCCTTTACTGGTAATTGAGTTAAGGGTTGCTCAACACTTGATTGTGGTGGAGAGGAATGATTTGTATTTTGTCCCTTTTGATCGGAGAAATTACCTGTAGTTGTTTGTCCCTTTTGATCGGAGAAATTACCTGTAGTTTGTTTAATCTGGTCAACACTTTGCCCCTCTTGCCCCCATTGCCCCCCGTTTTCTTGGATAGGTTCTGCTTGAACTTCTATTGACTGCTGGGCTGCAAGTGCCTGAATCTCTTTAGCAGCTAGGACTCGATCCCAAACATGAACTTCAGCAATCTTGCCACGGAAAAAACAAGGGCTTGCTCCCCACTGTTCTGTAGCACCTGCGCCGACACGGGTAGGATTGCGATCGTTGGGCTGGTGTTGCACGCCCATTTCTCGTCCCACTTCTCGTCCGTTGATGAAGAAAGCCATCGTTTGTGAGTTGCGATCGTAGGTTCCTGCCAGATGTGTCCAAGCACCGATTTTTGCTTGTGTCCCGCTTAGTAGCCGCCAGAATGCTTTTGGTTCGCCATTGCCTAACCAAAATTGCCATTGCCGTGCAGGTGTGATGCAAAAAAGATATCCCTTGCGTCCTGCTAGGGGTGAGCCTCCGACTGAGGCCAGAATAGACTGGTAGCCTGAACCACCCTGAACCATGACCCACATCTCGACAGTAAAACTGGCAGGGTTGAGTTCGGATGCGTAAGGCATATCTAACTTGTCATCTACCCCATCAAATGTGGAAGCGTTGGGAAAAGAATCACTCGGAGGTGTTTGCTGCATAGTTTCTTGAGAGGACATTGCCTGCTGTGTTGTTCTTTTAGCAGGAGGGATGACGCTCTGAAGGGGATAGGTGATTGATACACCTGCAACTGCAATTCTCAGCTTTTCTAGTGACAGCATCTGCTGCTCCAAAAAACTTACCGAAACCTAACCAAACTAGTTAATTAAGTTAGCGTTTTCTTCCTGCTAGCCTTCTCCTGACGGAGGCGCTAATGCGTAGCTTGCTTCCCGGAAAGGGTACGGGAATGCTAAGAGCGAACGACCAAGGTAGACGGCTACTTATTGTCCACAGGCGTTAACAGGACTTACGCAAAATCATGAAAAAACGAACCGCAAAGGACGCAAAGGACACAAAGAAATAAGAGTTTCAGAGAGTTTTTGCGTAAGTCCTAGTTAAGTTAAGCCAGAGCCTGACTTACTGCTTTAGACGGTGCATTCTTCAAATTAATTGCAGCATTTTCGTCGCGGTCAAAAGTGCGATCGCACTTTTGACAAAAGAATATTCTATCTTACAGATTCATCGTTTGAATATGACTGCATTTGGAACAAGTTTTAAAAGAATAAAACCATCGATAAACTATTTCAATTTTAGTTCCATAATGCGCTTGCTTATAAACCTTTTTGATTGCATCTATTCGTTTAGCATCTCCAGCTTAGATGTGATTGAAATCCCAACTTTCTATGATAAGGTCTAATCCATAATTGTAAACGAATCCTTAAATCCAGCCATGCCGAGCATCAAGGAGCGTTCTTTGTTGTTAAGTTTTAGCTCTTTCTTGATGGTAAACATAACTAAAAGCAAGCTCTCTTTACCTGAAGTAAGTATATACTTGCTTCACGCATTAATCAAGATAAAAGATAATTTATCTTAATTCTATGATTTTGCACGTTTGGTACAACTTAAGTAGGTTGGTGTTGAAAATTGTCGTTATAAAAATGCAGGAGATAGAAGACAAAAGGCAGAATTCAATAGCTTTTTGAGCAACTTTACTTTCCGTTATATAGTTCTGTTTTTTTGTGCCATTTTACTTACTCATCATGATGAACCATGAATACGTTTAGGCAAGTTTTTGCTTATTTAGTCAAGCTTCTAGAGCGATCGCTGTTGCATTAAAATTTGATGTGCATAGTTAAAATCTTCGTCTGTAATTTTGATTACTGCTGGATCGGTCATTCCTTGGGCATGATAGCGACGAATCGCTTCCACCGCAGCCCGATCGCCAAGCAATGCTAAATCCGCACCGTTCCAATCCTCGGTTAGTGTCGCCCAGTAAGCTAAGTTCACATCTTCTAAGGGACGGTCTTGATTATAAACTTGCAAAATTGCCCATCGGCTTTCTAAATTAGGTAAATCTACTAATATCTGTAAATCTAATCTTCCAGCCCTTAATAAAGCTGGGTCTAAGGCATCAGGACGATTGGTAGCGGCAATCACCAGGATAGTAGCACCTGTGGGCAAGCCGTCTAATTCTGTGAGCAATTGCCCGACAACGCGATCGCTTACTCCTGAATCGCCATTATAACGGCCTCTTGCAGGTGCTAATGTGTCTATTTCATCGAGAAATACTACGCAAGGTGATGCAAGTCTGGCTTTGGCAAATAATTCCCGCACCGCTTGTTCGCTAGCACCCACCCACTTACTAAGTAATTCCGGGCCGTTGACACAGATAAAATTCGCTCTACCTTGGGAAGCAACGGCTTTGGCTAACATAGTTTTGCCAGTTCCGGGTGGCCCCCATAATAAAATTCCTTTAGGCGATCGCGCTTTGGTTCTCAGGTATAGTTCTGGATGTAACAATGCGCCTTCTACGGCTTCGCGCAGGGTTTGTTTAATTTCCTCCAGCCCACCAATTTCTTCCCAAGTTACGTTGGGAGATTCCACTTCTACCGAACGTAAAACAGCAGGTTTAATTTCTTTGAGTGCCTGCAAAAAATCTGAGTGTTGCACTGTCATCTGGTCGGGAATCGGCCCTTCTATTGAGGGGACTTGACGGCGTAAGGCGCTGTAAGCAGCTTTTTGACAGATAGCTTTCAAGTCTGCACCCACAAATCCCACAGCTAAATCAGCAATTTCTGCTAAATTTACTGTCGGTTCTTTCGGCATGGCACGAGTCAGAATTTCTAGTATCTCTAAACGGCCTTGGCGGTCTGGGACGCGAAACAACACTTCTCGGTCAAATCTTCCAGGGCGGCGTAAAGCCGGATCGAGATGTTCTGGACGATTGGTAGCAGCCAGGACAATCACCCCTTTAGTTTCGGAAAAACCATCCATCAAGCCCAGAAGTTGCGCCACTAGTCGTTTTTCTACTTCCCCTTCTACTTTGCTGCGGTCTGGGGCAAGGCTATCAATTTCATCTATAAAAACTATACAAGGCGCACTTTCAGCAGCTTTTTCAAAAATTCCCCGCAGTCTTTGTTCTGCTTCACCGTAGTATTTACCAATCACTTCTGGCCCGACTATGGCAATATAGTTAACTTCCAATTCTTTTGCAAGGGCGCGGGCTGTTAGGGTTTTACCAGTTCCGGGAGGCCCGACTAATAAAACTCCGCGCGTCGGTTCTAATCCGAGTTTTGTCAGTAGATCGGGACGTTTTAAAGGGATGGCAATCAATTCTCTGAGTTCTTTGAGAACTTCTGTTAGTCCACCGACATCTTGTAAGGAGGCGGTTGCTGAGGAGTCTGGTGTAACTGGGTTCGGGGATGTGTAATTGGTTTGGGCAGATGTATCGCTGGGCGGTTGGGGAGTCCGAAAGCTAGTATTGCCCACGTGGACGTTGACAGAACCAGGACGATTTACGCCGGCTGTACGAGGTATACTGCTAAGAGGACGAGTCCGAAACTGCATATCTGCCTTGATTTCTCCGGTTTCAATTTTTTCTTCCAAGGCTTTTGCTAGTTCTAGTAACTGCTCAAAACCTTTGAATAAATCGCTCATTAAATTCCTCCCTTTTTTTAGCAGTCATGCTCTTTTTGACCAAAGCGTTGCGATCGTCTGGCAAAGGATTGAGAAGTTTTCTGGTTTATTGAGAGAGTTCCGCTGAAATATAGCGATTTATTCCCCAATATCTCTTCCTCCGCAGAGTTGATTTATTCAACATCATACTCTGACTTACTCTTACGTCAGGAGTATGTAAGTATGTGGGTAAGAATAAACTCAACTATGTAAAGATAAACAAATACTGAAAATACATCAACTTAAGTAACGAATTTTATGAGCGCTCAGATAAAGGTATGATGCCGAAAAAAATCGCGCCAAAAATCTTAATTTATAAAACCACCAGCGCCCAGCCGACGCACCAAAACAAGGACGAAAATTATTTAGTTGCAAAGTGCTGTAAACCATTGATTTAGATTGGGGTGACGATAATTAAATTAAAATAATAATTTTGCTGCTCCGATAATCCGGTCTTGCGATTCTACGGAACGGGGTAAAATTGGTAAGCGAATAATAGTTTTATTGACAAATAGATTGTCATCAAGTTCTATCTCTTGACTGTAGCGATTATGCACAATATAACGCTGAGAAACATGCATTTTTGCTAAAGATTCAGTTAGCCGTATTTGTTCAGCAAGAATTGCTGCTTCTGCTTGAATCACACCAATGAATTCTGTATGATTTGGGTCTTGTAATTTTTTCTGGGCTTGCACGACTTGTTGGCGCAATTTTCGTAACCTTCCCATAAAATCTATGCGTCCTAAAACATTTTGATATTTCATCCATAATTTAAATATCCATGCTAACCATTCTGCCAGCGCAGAGGGCATTTCTAAAAATCTGAGAAGATGACCTGTAGGGGCTGTATCTAAAATAATTAAATCTTGCTGTTTGCTGTCTAATAAATCCATGACAGTAATCAGAGATAGCATTTCATCAATACCGGGTAAAGCTTGAGCTACAAGTTGTCGCCAAGCTTCGGGAGTATAAGCAATTTTGATTGCTCCTGGTTCACTTCCTTCACCACTCATCATTTCAGCTAATTCCCAAAGATAATCGTTACGAAACTGTTCTAAGATGGTTTTGGCATCGATTTCTTGGCCGCTTAAATTAGCAGTTAATTGAGTAGGTTCGTGTCCCAACTTCTTACCAAAAGCATCTCCTAAAGAATGGGCGGGATCGATAGAAATCAAGCGAATATTTTTGTCTGGATAATAACTAGCTAATGCCCATCCTATGGCTGCTGCTACTGTAGTTTTTCCTACTCCGCCTTTACCACCAATAAGGATTAGTTGTTTACCTTCGTTTATAAAATCGCTGAAATTAGGAGATATTTTAGCAGGCCATTGTATAGTTGGTCGGGGGACAATAGCAACGGTATCAACTTTTTGAATTTGGCTAATTAAATTATCTAAAGCTAAGCTTCCTAAAGGTTCTGTTATCTGTTGTGGTACGATAAAGAGAGACTGGTTTACTGAAATATCTAGAAAACTATCTAATAAGTTTTGTTGTTCGCTATAACGGTCTAAATCTTGATTTTTTCCTGTCAATATTTTGTTAATTATTAAACCACCACAGCTTATTTCTAGTTCCTGCAAATTATCTAAAAACCTTTTGGTTTCTAACAGGCTCATTGGTTCTGCGATCGCAACTACTAAGCAAGCAGTAAAATCCACATCCTGCAATAACCGTTTGCCTTCTGCTAATTCTGATTTCAATTTAGCCAAGAAGTCATCAACTTCATCCGGTATATAACGTCCGCTAAAACTTTTAGCTATCGCCCGATGTTTTTCTTGAAATAATTCTAAAGAATTTAATACTACATGTAAAAAATCTTTAATGCCTAACAAATTTAAAGTATGCCCAGAAGGAGCCATGTCTACTACTATGCGATCGACCGCCTTTTCTGTTAGCAACCTTTGAATTTCTAGCAAACCCATGACTTCATCTATACCAGGCCATTCTAAATCCCAAACAGGCGTTAAATCTTCTCCTTCAACAAAGCTTCCGCGTTCAACTAGCAGTTCTAAATAATTACCGTATTTTGCTTTAAATTCTAATAGTAATTGTTTAGCATCCAATGCCTGAACGCTTAAATTAGGTAAATCGGGTAAAGGCGAAGCTTGTTCTGCTACTTCTATTTGCAGCACATCGCCTAAAGAGTGGGCTGGATCTGTAGATATTAAAAGTATGTTTTCATTAGGAAATAATTGAGCCACTCGTCGAGCAAAAGCACAGGCAAGTGTGGTTTTTCCGACTCCACCTTTACCACTAAACATGGTTAAACACAGTGAGTCATATTGATGAATACTATCAACTATTTGGGGATTTGAGTTCATATTAATAAAGGGAAGGGGGGAAGGGTAAAAACATTGTCCCTCGTGGGCGAAATAATAGACTTATTGCAAAAATTGTTCTTTTTACGTTCTTCTTTGCGTGAGGCAAAAAAAGATTTATGCAAGAGGTCTAATCTTTATTTTCAAAATTCTAGATTTAAAAAAGTGACATCAGACACTATTGCTCATCTTCAATAATTAAATAAACTCATAAGGAGGTAGTGCTTCTCCTAACTGTAACTCCCACCGGGGACAGGCTTCTTGCCAAGCCAAAAGTTGTGCTGTTAGTAAAGATTCATTTTGATTACTCACTAAAAGATAAATTCGTGTTTCTTTACCTTCTTTCTGAACAATTTTAGATTCATGGATTTGAGTAATTGTCTGAGCTATATTTTCCCATTCTGTTATTTGAGCAGTGTAAAAATTTTGCTGTGCTTGATAGCGTTGCTTTTTGGCTAATAAATACTCTTTTCCTCCCGATGCTGATGATGTATTAGTTTCATCTAAAATACGAGGAATAAATTTTAAAATATATTGATTTTTATCTTTGATTTGGCATAACTTTTCTAGATATTCTTCAGCATGGGTTTCTAAATGATTTAATAAGTTCTCTTGTGAAGCAAATGAAGTGCCAAACCGCAAGGGTAAAACTGTAGTGTGGCGAAATACTTCATAAATTACGCGATCATGAGACAAGACTGCCTTAATTAAGCTTTCGTCGTTATTTTGCAATGATTCCAAGGAAATGGCTGGTTCTACCAGAGCAGAAACACCAGATTTGCTAATTAGGACTACAATATTGCTGATGCCTAAAGGTAAATTTAGGTCAACAACTGGTGTTTGGATAAAAGCATAAACGTAAAGATTATATAATTCCACACTTAATATTTAAAGTTAAATAATTTTAGGATTTAAATTATATTAAAAATTAACATATATATAGATTTTTATATATATTAAGAATGAAGAAATAACTATTTACAATAAAACTAACTCTCTTATAAGTAGATAATGAAGCACATTGGTAATCGGCGACTCAACAGACCTAAAATCAGCACAATGCCTCGTATAAAATCTGAGGCATCTGAGCAATTAAAGCTATACAAAATGGTGTCAGATCGACAGCGTATCCAGGAAGAAGTGAAATTTATGACTGAGAGTTTGGAAAAATTGAAACAGCACCTGAGCGATTTAGATACTCAAATACAACAAACTGAATTATCAATTCAAAACTTGCGCCAATCACCTTCCGTCCAGACTCAGACTATGCGCGTTACTCCAACTGATAATACAAGCGAAACTCCCTCCCATACTTCTCACAAGGCTTCCGAGTCCAATAATTTTGAGACTTTTTACTTAGATATTTAGTCACAATCAATCGTGTAGAAGAGGTTAAAAATTTAATCAACTTCTTCTGCTTCTTCTTCCATTGCTTGAATTTGCAGTAAAAGTTCCTCTTCTTGAATTTCAAACTCCTCTTCAGATATTTCGCCAATATCAAAAGCCAGTTGCAAAGCTAACAAGCGTTTGTGCAGATTTTCGTTTTCATCTAATTCACTATTAGCACGTTCTAGAAGTTGTTCTCCTATCCAGGTTATGCCTTCAAGTGGGCCGATGACAGGAAATAATAATATTTTCATCAACATCAGATTAATTTCCCTTAAGAAAGCTGGGCAAATGTGTAAGGAGCAGTAAAATTGTTGTAGCGAATTCGCAGGCGATCGCTAAATTTTTGATCGATAGATTCTACCTTTTCACTAAAGATAGATTCACTATCCCAAGGAATTAAATAAGCTGTATTATAAATCATCTCTTCTGTCATCGTATTATTTTCTAATACTTCTTCTGCCAAACTGTTTAATTCATCTTGAAAAGTTTGGATAATAGTTTCCTTGCGAATTTGCAAACCCTTTTCAATCATTTGACCAATATCGATGACTTCTTCCATTTTCAAAGTTTTACCTTCCATTGCATCACGCTTTTGTCGCAATTCTGGATTTGTCTCTAGCAATGCTTGAATTTCTTCCTGGCTATTCCATAAAACTTTGACGCTAACTTCCCGTCGTCCATCCAGTTTTTGAAATAATGCTTCTAATTGTTCTTTATACGGAACAAGCAATTGTTCGTTAACTGTGTCCCAGGTTTTCACAACTAAGCCAAAACGTAAAGGTAAATGGGTACGAAACCCTTGACTCATTGCTTCTTCTAAAACTTTTTCATGACACAATAAATTACGTCTAGAAGCCAAATATTTTTTTTGTTTAGCTTCAGAATACAAAAAGTTAAAGCCATCAAGAGAATAATTTTTAACTGTTTGTTTATCTAATCCTTCTAATATCACATTTTCAGAAACAGCTTCGGGAAAAATTCCATATAGGTAAATGCCTAAAGTCATAAATATTTACTAACTTTTTTCTAAAATTTTACAAAAAACTAAATTGGTTTTGATGTTAGAACTAAGCGTAGCTTGGCGTGAATTAAATTTAAATTACCCAAACCTAAATCAATATCGCCATGTAACACTATGCCAATATTTAAAAGCCTGTCTAACAGTTCCAAGATAGAAGGATTTTGACTAGGTTCCCCTGGATAGTAGCTTCCGGGTGCAGGTAAAAGAGTACCAAGTTCTCCCAAATCTATATTTAAATCCTCTGGTTTTATTTCAAAAATTTGGCACAAGTGTAATACTTGTTCTTCTAGTTTTTGCAAACTTTCTGCTGCTTCGTCTAGCTGCGAATCACTAAGGAGTTGTTCATCCATGCGACGAATAACTTGTGCTTCCATTAACTGGCGAATAACTTCCAACACTGTTAACAATAAAGAAGCTAAACCTGCTTTACTGTTTAGTTTGTGAACATTAAGAATTTTTTCAGCCGAACTTTCTGAAGACTTATCAACTAACGTCATAATATCACTAATTTTATTTTTCAATTAAAAACGCTTGTATCCTTTTCTCAAAATGTTTAACTAATATTTCTGAAATCAAAGTAAAAAAATCTTATTTAAAAACCTTCCCCTTCCCTTATCCCTAAATCCACCTGACTAGTAGCTAAAGCTTTAAGCGATCGCATTTCTGCTTCTATACTTTGTAGTCTATCCTGGAGTTGTCGATTTTCCTCAATTAAAGTCTGGGCTTTGCTACTAAGGTAAGGATCGCCTTCCCACCAATTTATTCCCATTTCTCGTGCTTTATCTACAGAAGAAATCAATAAACGAATTCGGATATGTAAAAGTTCGGTAGAGGCGATAGAAACAGAAATATCACCTGCAATTACAATTCCCTTATCTAAAATTCGTTCCAGAATATCTGCCAAAGTCGAACCTTGGGTAGAAGTGGTAATTGTTTGACTCGAGTTGGTTTTAGAAGTCGATGATATTGGTGTAGAAGTCACGATAGGCTTGACTCTTTAGTGATATACAATGTATTTTTCTCTATCAAAAATTATTTAAACAACAGAGAACACAAAATATTCATAGCTTAAATTCTATCAACATAAAGAACCATATCATATTTCCATTATAAAAACATACTAAATCTTATCCATCTTGAGAAAGATATTAAACCTCATGCATCTTTAAAACTGGAGTTTTTCAAGAAGATACTAAGTAGGTCGATCTCAAAACTTTTAGTTTAAACCAAGAAACTAGCAAGGGCGAAATGCAAGAGGAGACAGGGTTTTACTCTAATTTATCTTGAGATAGTTTGATTTTATCATACCAACCTACGTAATATTAAATATCCTACTTTTCCTACTTTTCCTACTTTTCCTACTTTTCCTACTTTTGGTCAAAATGTTTAAGGAATTTAAGTAGGTTGACTCCAAAATTTGTAGTTAAAATAAAAGAAGTGGCAAGAAGCGAAAGGCGAGAGCAAAGAAGGTTTGATTCAGGTTACATTTATTTATATAGTTTATTTTAATCATGTCAACCTACTTAATAAATTAGCTAATTTTAAATAATTTATTATTCCTTATCAAAAGAAATACTATTTGTGTTAATTAGTGTATATGTAACCAAGTAAATATGTTGAAATAATTGCAGAATTTTTATCTTTGGTCACACCTTTAACCTCTCGCTATTTTTTTATTGTCAAATCTTGAAATTGAAAGTGTAATAGCTGAAATCGCTAGCTTGATAATATTTATAAAGTATTTATTATGTTGATTAAGTATTCGTTTAGAGTTTTGCACTAGTTCAAATGCAAATAGGAGTTAACTACACCATGCCAAATCAACAGATAAATTACTTACCCTACTTTCTTAAATTTAACGGACAAAACGACCATATTATTTTGTCTAAAATGGATGTAGATTATTCACAGGGCTTCACTATAGAAGCATGGGTTTATTACAATAGCTTTAAGTTTTGGTCGCGTATCATTGACTTTGGTAATGGTGTAGACAAAGACAACATCGTATTTGCGAATGACAGTAACACTAATACACTTATCTTACAGATTAAAAAAATTACAGTAGAAAGAATTAGAGCTAACAACGTCCTCGAAACTGGGAAGTGGATGCACTTAGCAGCAACAGTTGATAGCTTTGGTAATGGTAAACTCTACAAAAACGGTTTAGAAGTTCAATCTGGAAAAATTCAGCTTCCTGGAAACCTTAACCGAAGTCTTAATTACATCGGCCGGAGTAACTGGACACAAGATGGTTATTTTGACGGACGAATGGCAGAAGTACGTCTCTGGAACCGCGCACGTTCAGTAGAAGAACTGCAACAAGACTTACACCGCCGTTTAGAAGGTAAAGAAGCCAGATTGGTAGGATATTGGCCACTGAATGAGGGAACTGGCAATATTGCCAACGACAAATTTAATATTATTAATCAAGCAATAATTTATGGAGCTACTTGGGAACAACAACAAACCTCTATTCAAGCTGATACTAATACAAATTTTCCTGCTTTTTTTCTCTCTTTTGATGGTATAGACGATCTCGTTGATATCGGCAAAAAACCAGAATTTAAAATCGAAAAAACTCTAACTGTAGAAGCTTGGGTTTATCCTGAACAACAAAAGCAATGGGCTGGTATCTTTGGCAATATCTTTGATACAGGTTTTACAGAAAGTGGATATGGTTTCTGTCTTGATGGTGCGAGTGGTGTGAATTTTACTTGCACCCCTGACAAGAAAGGAATCCAGTATCTCAGTAGTGGTACTAAGACATTAACTTTATCTCAATGGCAGCATGTTACAGGTACTTACAACGGTCAAGAGATGAAGGTTTATGTTAATGGAGTTCTCAAAGCAACAAAAGCAATCTCGGCTAATAAAATTAACTATAATCCTGAAAATAATTTAAGAATAGGTGTTTATCAAGACGATAACGAAGCTTATAATTTTAAAGGCAAGATAGCCGAGGTTAGACTTTGGAATTGTATCCGTTCTGAAGCTGAAATTAAATCTTGTATGTACAACAGTTTAAAAGGGAATGAGCCTGGATTGGTTGGTTATTGGCCTCTAAATGAAGGCTCTACTACCACAGTTAAGGATGGTACAAGCCTTAGTAATAACGGCAAAATTACTGGAGCTATTTGGGATTGGCAACTATTCTTTATCAATGAAATACTGGTTCAACCTAAAGCATCTGTGCTTGAACAAGAAAATGCTGAATTCGATAAGAAAGTCGTTGAATTAGAACCAAAGAATACTGAACAAGATAAACAACTATCAGAACTGAAGCAGAAAAATACTGAACTCGATCAGAAAGTTGTTGAATCAGAACACAAGAACGCTGAACAGAATAAAGAACTATCGGAACTTCGCCAGAAAAATATTGACCAAGCTCAACAAATTTCTGAGTTAGAACAAAGAAAAGCTCAACAAAATATACAACTAAGTGAACTCGATAAGAAAGTTGTTGAATCCGAGCAAAAGAAGATTGAACAAGTTAAACAAATATCAGAACTCAAGCAAAAAAATGCTGAACTCGATCATAAAGTTGTTGAATCTGAACGAAAAAATGCTCAAAAAAGTATACAACTATCAGAACTTCACCAGAAAAATATTGACCAAGCTCAACAAATTTCTGAGTTAGAACAAAAGAATGATCAACAAGATAAACAATTAGCTGAACTCGATAATAAAGTTGCTGAGGTAGAACAAAAGAACGTTCAACAAGATAAACAATTATCAAAACTCAAGCAAAAAAATGCTCAACTCGATAAGAAAGCTGTTGAATCAAAACGTAAGAATACTGAACTAGACAAACAGCTATCGGAACTTAAGCAGAAAAATATTGACCAAGCTCAACAAATTTCTGAGTTAGAACAAAAAAAGGCTCAACAAAATATACAACTAACTGAACTATATAAGAAAGTTGCTGAATCAGAACAAAACAACATTGAACAAGATAAACAATTATTGGAACTCAAGCAGAACAACTCTGAACTAGAACATAAAAATACTGACTTCGTAGAAAAACTGTATGATTTATCGCCAAAAATTATTGTAATTGATTCAAAAACAGTAATTCCTCAGAATGAGTGGCAGCAATTACAAAAGCTACAACCTGCGGATTTAAAGAGCGAATCATACTTTGGGGAAGAAACAGCTTTAAGTGGAGAATGGGCGATCGCAGGCGCACGCAAAGCCGATAAAGCTGATATTCAAGATGCTGGGATTGCTTATGCTTTCCAATTGCAAAATCAGATGTGGCTACAAAAACAGCAACTACAGCCCAATGATACCCGTGTGGGCGATCAATTCGGCTCTGCTGTCGCTATGAGTCAAGAATGGGCAATTATTGGCGCACGCAAAGCAGATTATGGAATTATTAGAGATGTTGGTGCTGCATACATTTATCAATTAGCAGATGGAATCTGGCAACAAAAACAGAAACTGCAACCTTCTGATTTAAATGTCAACAGTTCTTTTGGTAAGGGAATTGCTATTAATGGAAACTGGGTAATCATCGGCGCATCTCATAGTAACTCAATAACTATTCAAGATGCAGGCGCAGCTTATGTATTCTATCTAGAAAATGGCGTATGGCAGCAAAAACAAAAACTGCAACCACAAGATTTAGGCGTTAATCAATGCTTTGGTAACATCATCGCTATGACAGCAGAATGGGCAATCATCGGCGGTGGCGATCGCTACACTTCCGCTAGCATCAAACGCCCCGGAGGAGCCTATATCTACCACCTAGAAAACGGAGTATGGCAGCAAAAACAAAAACTAAATTCACCACGACCTGGAATTAATGACTTATTTGGTTATTCCGTCGCCATTTCTGGAGAATATGCTTTTGTTGGAGCCGTCAATACTCCTATCACCAATATCTTGGGTACTGGAAGCGTTTACATCTACAAATTAATAGAAGGAGTTTGGCAACCACAACAACTATTGCAACCATCCCAACCTAAATATTGTGCCTTCTTTGGGGCAACAGTAGCAATCGCTAATGACATCGCCGTAATTGGCTCAACCCGCGCCGATTCCTCCAAGCTCAAAGCTACTGGTGATGCTCATATCTTCAAACTAGAAAAAGGAGTGTGGCAACTTAAAGAAAAACTTCAACCCACCGATTTACATTATGAAAGCTACTTTGGTTTTTCTACTCCAACAAATAGGGAATGGATTTTTACAACTGCTGCTTGGGCAAATACTTCAACAGCAAAAAGAGTGGGTGCAGTTTATGTTTTTGCATCTCGATAAGGGGAAGGGCATTGGTGTCAACTGAACGCGAAACAGGCGGTTAGAAACCGCGTCTACACAAACAAAACCCACCTACCCTTCGGGAACGCCAAAGGCGAACGTGGGTTTCAAAACCTTAATTTTCCGTTAGTCCGCGTAGATGGACTTCGCCTGTGTAGCCGCGAATTCCATTCGCCAAGGCTTAAGTTGACACTAATGCCCTTCCTCTTCCCCTTCTTTTTCGGAGCTTAACAACTATGTCAAATACACAGATTAATTACTTACCCTACGTCCTCAAGTTTGATGGACAGAGCGATCGCATCATTTTACCCGAACTAAATATTAACTATTCCCAAGGTTTAACAATAGAAGCTTGGGTATATTACAACAGCTTTACATCTGGTGCATCAATCATTGATTTTAGTAATGGCGCAGGCAAGAATAATATTGTTTTTGCTAATCAAGGAGCTAGCGATACTTTAGTTTTAAATATCAACAATCAAGAAATTATTGCTGAAAAAGCCTTAGAAACAGGTAAATGGCTACATCTAGCAGCAACAGTAGATGCGGCGGGAAATGTCAAAATTTATCAGAATAGCCAAGAAATTCAATCGGGAAAAATTCAACTACCAGAAAGTATCAACCGGACTCAAAATTTTATCGGCAATAGTCATGATTCAGAAGATGGCTATTTTAACGGACAGCTGTCAGAAGTGCGTCTCTGGAAACACGCACGTTTACCAGAAGAACTGCAAAGAGATATGCACCGTCGTCTCGAAGGAAATGAAACGGGACTTGTTGGTTATTGGCCTTTAAACGAAGGTAGCGGCTATACAGCAAGTGAAGAAGGTAAAATTCAAGGTGCAACCTGGTATCAGCAAATTTTCTTTCCTATTGCTAGCCCTTTAAGTTATCCGCAACCTGTTCTCTCTTTTCACGGACAGAATGATTATATAGAAATTAAAGACCCGTTTGCTAACAATAAAGAATTCACTATTTCCTTGTGGATTAAACCCAGCCTTCTCCATGATGGAGGTTGGCGTGGGTTCATAGGTAAACAAGGAGATCAATATCACAAACCTGGATTGTGGTTATCTCCCAATCAAGGATTATATTACGACTCATATAACTTAAATGGTAAGCGTTATAGCGATGTTTTAAATAACTTTTTTGAAGTTGAAAACGAATGGATACATATTACTTGGGTGAAACAAGCAACAGAATACAGATTTTATCGTAATGGTGAACTGTTTATTACCAAAACCGCTCCCGAACTATTTTACACTAACCAGCATACCTGTTATTGGATAGGTCGAGTTGATAATTTCTGGTGGGGTGAAATTGCAGAAGTTTCTATCTGGAATTTTCCCCGATCGCCAGAGGAAATTAAAGCTGGCGGATATCAACATTTAGTAGGAAACGAACCAGGATTAGTGAGTTATTGGCCTTTAAACGAAGGTATTGGTAAGACAGCTACCGATCGTACCAGTCGAGGCAATGTTGGTA
The DNA here is from genome assembly GCF_034531215.2 of Nostoc sp. ChiSLP03a. NCBI lineage: Bacteria > Bacillati > Cyanobacteriota > Cyanophyceae > Nostocales > Nostocaceae > Nostoc > Nostoc sp. ChiSLP03a. Next base: position 5,010 of record NZ_JAVRBQ020000184.1, on the reverse strand, counting down.
AAATTATTGGAGCCAATTGGCAACAGGAATACTCCATAAAAGCTTTTGAGCAAAAGGCAAACTTCATTGAATATGGTCTAGACTTTGATGGTGTAGACGATTATATAGAATTATTTCCAGAGAGTATCCCTTCAGGCAATGAAATTACTGTCACCTTTTGGGCTAAAGGTGGTAGTCGTCTGCCAAAAAACGCTACCATAATTGAAGCGATCGCCGAAGACCATCAACGTGTTTTAAGTATCCAACTTCCCAATGTTGATGGGATTGTTTACTTTGATTGTGGCTGCGATGTATCCCAAGCAACAGAGAATTACGATCGCTTAGAAAAAGTTGCCCAACTTTATGAATATCAAGATGAGTGGACGCACTGGGCATTTGTAAAAAATGTCACGGCGGGAGAGATGAAAATATATCGTAATGGACTCCTCTGGCATAGTGGTAACGAAAAAAGAAAAGCTCTCCCGACAACCAGAGTTGCTAATATAGGCAGATTAGCCCGCAGCGCTTCTGCATATTATCACGGAACTTTAGCTGAATTTGCAATTTGGAATCAAGCCAAAACACTAATAGAAATCCAAGCATATATCGGTAAATCTCTGAATGGTAACGAACCTAATTTAGTAGCTTACTGGTCTTTGCAAGATAGCTACGGCGATTTAGCTGCGAATAAAGTTAGCGAACAAAATTACGGCAAAATTAAAGGTGCTAAATGGCAACCAAAAGTTGTTAATAATCAAGCCTTACATTTACCATCAAGTCTATATTTTCAAAGATATGATAATCATATCGAAATTAAAGACCCCTTTGAAAATGATAATGAGTTTACTATTTCTTTGTGGGTTAAACCAACTTTAATTGACGATAGGAATTGGCAAGGAATTATTGGTCATGAAGGAGATAAGTATCGCAAACCTGGAATCTGGTTAACTCCAGAGAAATCAGGATTAGTTTACGATTCTTACGATTTAACAGGTAAACGTTATTTTGCCTGGATAGATAACTTCTTTGAAACCAAAGATAACTGGATTAATATCACATGGGTTAAACAAGGAACAGAATACAGACTATATCGTGATGGCGATCTTTTATTAACTCAACCAGCCCCAGAGCAGTTTTTCCATAACAAAGATACTGCTTATTGGATTGGCAAAGTTGATAATTTTTGGTCAGGTGCTATCGCCGAAGTCGTAGTATGGAATTACGCCCGTTCTGCTGCCGAAATTAAAAGTAATATATACAACTCCCTCAGAGGAGATGAATTAGGACTGGTTGGTTATTGGCCTTTAAATGAAGGTAGTGGCGATATAGTTAGAGATAGAAGCGATAGCGCCAATCACGGCAAAATATCTTTCGCTACTTGGACACAACAAAACTTTATCAAACCTGCGGCAGTCAACGATGAACTAAACGTCATCAAATCTGGTCTCAAATTTGATGGTCACGATGACCATATTTCATTACCAAGAATTAATTTCGATTACACTTTAGGTTTCACCATCGAAGCTTGGGTATATTACAGTAGCTTCCAAAAATCCTCACGAATCATCGACTTTGGTAATGGCATTGATAAAGATAACATCATCTTTGGGAATCTGGAAACAGATAATGATTTGATTTTAGATATTAAACGCGATGGCGTAGGGCAACAAATCACAGCTACCAATGTGTTAGAACCTAACAGATGGATGCACTTAGCAGCAATGGTTAGTGCTGATGGTACTGGCAAAATCTATAGGAATGGTGAAGAAGTTAAATCTGGAAAAATTCATTTACCTAAAAGTACTAACCGCACTCTTAACTACATTGCTCGGAGTAACTACTCATTTGACGGTTATTTTGATGGCATGATTTCAGAAGTACGTTTTTGGAACAAGATTCGTACTCAAGAAGAATTGCAAAAAAATATGCACCGCCGCTTATTAGGAAATGACCAAGGATTAATCGCTTATTGGCCATTTAATGAAGGATGTGGTAATAAAGTTTTAGATAAAACCAGCAATAGCAACATAGGTATTATCAACGGAGCCATTTGGCCCCAGTCTTATCAATCAGATTACTTGCAACCTGTATTGACATTTGATGGTAAGGGTGATTATGTCGAAATTCCAGAACATACTAACTCTAGTAACCAAGTCACAGTTTCAGCTTGGGCAAGAAGCAAGACTCCGATTTGGAATCAATATGGTTGCTTAGTTTCCAAACGCAATCCTTTTAGTTTACATCCCGAAGCTGGTGGCAAAACTTTCCATTTTTATATTCGTTCTGGTATGTGGAAATGTGCGAGTTTTACACCAAACATAGATATTACTAAATGGCATCATTATGCAGGCACATTTGATGGTCGCACTATTCGTTTATACATTGACGGCGAAGAAGTTGCCCGCACTGAAGCACCAGGACAATTAAATAATGATAACGGTCGGTTGTATATAGGCAGAGATGTTGATTCGCCATCCCGATATTTCAACGGACAAATTAGCGAAGTTCAGGTTTGGGATAAAGCACTTACCAAAGCAGAAATAGAAGATAATCTGCACCGTTCTCTGGTGGGGAATGAGCCAGGATTAATTGGCTACTGGCCTTTAAATGAAGGTTCTGGAGATAAAGTTTTAGATCGCACTCACCGCGTCTTGCACGGAAAAAGGATCGGTGCAGGTTGGGACGGACAAATTTTCTTCGTGAATGAACCAGTAATTACCAGACGCGGATGGCAACAAGTACAGAAGTTACAACCAACAGACTTAAATGGTAACTCTTTCTTTGGCGAAGAAGCCGCAATTAGTGGAGAGTGGGCGATCGTCAGTGCCCGTAAAGCTAATGCATCGCGTTTGTCAGAAGCCGGAGCCGCCTACATTTTGCAATTGCAAAATAAAATGTGGCATCTCAAACAGAAGTTGCAACCTCATGACTCGCGCGTAGGCGATCAATTTGGGTGTGATGTCGATATTAGTGGCGAATGGGCAATTGTGGGAGCTAGGAAAGCCGATACTGTAGGAATGCAAGATACTGGAGCCGCTTACGCTTTCCGCTTAGAAAACAGGGTATGGCAGCAAGTACAAAAATTACAACCCATTGACTTGGCTGCTCATGATTACTTTGGTAAAGGGTTAGTCATCAATGGCGAGTGGGCTTTAATTGGGGCTTACAACGCCAGAGCAAACGGGAATCGAGGCGCAGGCGCAGTGTATGTTTTCCGCCTAGAAAATGGAATATGGCAGCAGGTACAGAAGTTGCAACCAAAAGATTTAGGTGTTAATCAATGCTTTGGTAACTCCATCGCCATTAGTGGAGACTGGGCAATTATTGGTGGTGGCGATCGCTACGCCTCTGCTAATGTTAAACGTCCTTTCGGTGGTGCTTATATATACCGTTTAGAAAATGGTGTCTGGCAGCTCAAACAGAAACTACAATCTACTCAAGTCGATGGGAAAGATTTATTTGGTTACTCCGTCGCCATTGCTGGAGAACACGCTTTTGTCGGGGCAGTTGGTACTAAAATTGGCAATGTTCTATCTGCTGGCAGTGTTTATACTTACCAACTAGAAAAAGGAGTCTGGCAACCCAAACAAAAACTGCAAGCCGAGCATCCTAAATATTGTGGCTTCTTTGGTGCGACGGTGGCGATCGCAAAAGATATGGCGATCGTTGGTTCCACCCGTGCCAATTCTGCCAAAATAATCGACACCGGAGATGCTTGCGTTTTCCACCTAGAAAAAGGCTTGTGGCAGCAAAAACAAAAACTGCAACCAACTGACTTACATTACGAAAACTATTTCGGTTTCTGTACTCCCATCGATGGCGAATGGGTGTTTAGTACTGCTGCTTGGGCAAATAATTCCCACTTCCGCAGAGTTGGTGCTATCTACATCTTCCAAGGTCGTTGAACAATGGCTGTTGCTATTAAGAACTTCTAAAGAAGTAGATACAGTACTATTGAGAGCCACCCAAGATGGCATTACCCTGCCAAAACGGGAAAATTGTACGCTCAGGCTGAAATCCTACAGCGTACATCCAAACTGCTTCCCAAAAGTTGATTATTTTTTTTAGTTGGAAGTCCTTTACTGGAGTTTAGACTAAATAGCCGACTGTAAAAGAAAAAATAAGGGGTGTGCTTGAACACAGGCCCCCTATTAGCAGAACCTGAGAGAAGAACCACCAACTCTCATCTGCCAATATGAAATGTGCCTTATTAGAAGAATTTCGTCAAGCAGCGTACAAGCATTTAGGTAGAGCGCATGATGCGACTTTTGAACTGACGGATGCAATATTGTTAACTCGTAATGCCTACAGTTTGGCAGATTTATCGCTATCGCCAGTATTTAGACGTAAGTGGCCAAGCATCTACGAAGCATTACAAGATAGCAGACCACAGCGACAGAAATTGATGCAGTTATACATCAAACAGATGCCAACAGATGGTCGTCCTTTGCTAGCAGGCGACCACACTGCCTGGCCACGCGCGGATGCAGTAACTCTACAGGAAAGGACAATAGAACACAGCAGTGTCACAGTAGCAGGCAACAAACCAATAACCGTAGGTCAGGGGTACAGCACCATTGCTTGGATACCAGAGGATTCGGGCAGTTGGGCATTACCCCTGAGACATGAGCGAATTACTAGTTGGGAAAACCCGATACAGAAGGCAGCTTGGCAACTACAACAAGTGTGTGAGAATTTACCCACCAGACCGATTTCGGTTTGGGATAGCGAGTATGGCTGCGCTCCTTTCATTTTGAAGACGGCTCACATCAAAGCAGATATTCTTGTCCGGTTGCGTTCCAACCTGTGTTTGTGGGGCGCACCACCAGCATATTCTGGTCAAGGGCGACCCAGGAAGCATGGTGACAAATTCAAACTCAATGAACCTTCTAAGTAGGTAGGTGGAATTAATTATAAGATAGAAAAACTGCTAAATTAGCTTGTTATGCCTGCCCCATTACGCATCATTCTGACCCCAGAGGAAGACAGAACCTTAACGGAACTGCGACTTGCTCAGTGGCTTCCTCAAAG
>NZ_JAVRBQ020000183.1:0-52273 GCF_034531215.2 Nostoc sp. ChiSLP03a | reverse complement strand
ACAACCCAAGGGTATAGCCATGAGTCAGCTTGCCCTTTGCAATCATATCTTGTGGCATCGGGACAACCTCAAAATTACTCGTGGCGCAAAAACCCTGCAATTTGCTTCGGTTAGCTTTGATGTCTCCTTCCAAGAAATCTTTACTACCTCGTGTTCTGGCGGTACATTGTACCTCATCACAGAGGAATTACGCCGTGATGCTTTAGCATTATTAGGTTTTCTGCAAGAGAAACAAATTCAGAGAATGTTTCTCCCTGTTGTCGGCTTACAGCAACTAGCAGAAGTTGCCTTGGGGAATGACATAGTTAATACTGGTTTGCGAGAAATTATTACGTCTGGAGAACAGTTGCAAATTACCCCTGCGATTTCTCTTTGGTTGAGCCAATTAACTGATATTACTTTGCACAATCAGTATGGGCCTTCAGAAAGTCATTTAGCCACCAGTTATACTTTGCCTAATGCAATAGATACTTGGCCGCTACTTCCTTCAATTGGGCGACCCATTTCTAACACCCAAATTTACGTTCTCGATAAATATCTACAGCCTGTACCTGTGGGCGTGCCAGGAGAAGTTTACATTGCAGGTGCGCTTTTAGCTCAAGGCTACTTTAACAGACCTCAGTTAACACAAGAGAAATTCATTGCCAATCCCTTCGGTCGAAGCAGGGGAGCAGGGGAGCAGGGGAGGCAGTGCGGTCTTGGGGGTTTCCCCCAGGAGCAACTGCCGTCGAGCAGGGGAGAAAAAGAAAACCAATTCCCTAATTCTGAGCGTCTCTACAAAACAGGGGATTTGGCGCGTTATTTACCGGACGGTAAGCTTGAATCTTTAGGACGTATTGACAATCAAGTTAAAATTCGCGGTTTCCGCATTGAGTTGGGCGAAGTTGAAGCGGTACTGGGTCAACTAAGTGATGTACAAGCGTCTTGTGCGGTTGTTCGTGAGGATACACCGGGCGATAAACGCTTAGTTGCATATATTGTGCCGCAACTAGAGCAGACAATCTCTATTGGCGAAGTACGTAACTTCCTCAAGGAAAAGTTACCAGAGTATATGCTGCCAAGTGCAATAGTCATCTTGGAGGCTTTACCGCTTTCCGCTAACAGGAAATTAGACCGCCGCGCATTACCTGCACCTGATTTACACAACCAATTATCGGATCGGTATGTCGCCCCACGTAACCCCATTGAGGAAATCCTGTCAGTAATTTGGGCGCAAGTGCTGAAAGTTGAGCTTGTGGGCATTTATGATAACTTCTTTGAGCTTGGCGGACACTCGCTACTGGCAACGCAACTGGTTTCCCGTGTGCGTAATAGTTTGAAAGTAGAACTACCATTACGTAGCTTATTTGCTGCACCAACGATCGCTGAATTGTCCCAAAATATTCAACAGTTGCAGCAACAGGATCTAACAGCATCAGCCATTTTACCAAAAGCAAGGGATGCAGAGTTACCACTGTCTTATGCTCAACAGCGTTTGTGGTTTTTAGACAAGTTAAATCCCAATAGTGCGTTCTACAATTTACTTTTAGCTTTACGTCTAGCTGGAACTCTGAATCGAACTGCCTTAGAACAAAGCTTACAAGAAATTATTTATCGCCACGAAGCGTTACGGACTAACTTCATCACAATTGATGGAGAACCAGTTCAAGTTATTCAAACCCAGACGAATTGGACAGTCTCAATTGTTGATTTGCAGTATTTATCTACAGGCGAACAAGAAATTGCTTTGCAGCGATTAGCGCAACAACAAGCGCAACAACCCTTTAACCTGGCAGATGAATTATTAATCAGGACAACATTAGTAACGTTGTCTGAGACAGAACATGCCTTGTTAGTGTTTATACATCACATTGTCTTTGATGGTTGGTCAATGGGTGTGTTTGTCCGAGAATTAATGGCACTTTACAATGCTTATTCTCAAGGTCAGCCGTCACCGTTAGCACCACTGTCGATTCAGTACGCAGATTTCGCTATTTGGCAAAGACAGTGGTTGCAAGGAAATGTACTGCAAAGCCAACTCTCGTACTGGCAACAACAACTAGCAAACGCACCAGCTTTATTGTCGCTACCTACAGACCGACCAAGACCTGCTGTGCAAACTTTCGCTGGTGCATATCAGAAGTTTGCACTTTCAGTTGAGTTAACTGGCAGATTGGTAAAACTGAGCCAGGAGCAAGGTTGTACTTTATTTATGACGCTGTTAGCAGCTTATGATACCCAGCTTTACCGCTACACAGGACAATCAGACATTTTGGTGGGTTCGCCGATCGCAAACCGCGATCGCAGTGAAATCGAAGGGTTAATTGGCTTTTTTGTCAATACTTTAGTCATGCGTTCTAACTTGGCAGGCAACCCCAGTTTTAGCGAATTACTCCTTCGCGTTCGAGAAGTAGCTTTAGGAGCGTATGCTCATCAGAATTTGCCTTTTGAAATGCTGGTGGAAGCATTGCAGCCAGAAAGGGACTTGGGACATACGCCACTGTTTCAGGTGGTGTTTAATCTTCAAAATGCACCCGTACAGGAAGTAGAGCTTGCGGGGTTAACTGTTAGTTCCTTGCCAGTAGAAAGTACAACTACAAAGATTGATTTGGGTTTATCGATGGAAAACACTACCCAAGGATTGATGGGTATGTGGGAGTATAATACTGACTTGTTTGATGCCAGCACAATCGAGCGGATGAGCGGGCATTTTGTAACGTTGCTTGAAGGAATTGTTGCCAATCCTCAAGAGCGAATTGCACAATTGCCTCTGCTAACAAAATCTGAGCAACAGCAATTATTAGTTGACTGGAACAATACTCAAGCAGATTATCCCTCAGATAAATGTATCCATCAGTTGTTTGAAGAACAGGTAGAACGTACACCCGATGCTGTAGCAGTTGTATTTGAAAATCAACAACTCACCTATCACCAGTTGAATTGTCGTGCTAATCAATTGGCGCATTACTTGTGTTCATTGGGTGTCAAACCAGATACGCTGGTAGGCATTTGTGTAGAACGTTCAATAGAAATGGTGGTGGGACTGTTGGGTATTCTCAAAGCGGGTGGTGCTTATGTACCTATTGACAGTGAGTATCCAATTGAACGTTTGCGCTTCATGCTAGAAGATGCTACTGTTTCGGTGCTACTGACTCAACAACGACTGATTGACAGACTTCCACAACATCAAGCAAACCAAGTCTTTTTAGATGAAATCTGCTCAGAAATTGCCCAAAACAATCAATCTAACCCAACTACTGGAGTCAAAGCTTTTCATTTAGCGAATGTGATTTACACGAGCGGATCAACAGGTAGACCCAAAGGTGTGATGGTTGAGCATCAGGGACTATGTAACTTAGCTCAAGCTCAGAAAAGAACTTTTGGCTTGACTTGTTCTAGTCGCGTTCTTCAGTTTGCCTCTTTCAGTTTTGATGCTTCGATTTCAGAAATTTTGATGGCTCTGTTTTCAGGTGCAACGTTGTACCTGGGAAGGAAAGACTCTCTATTGCCAGGAGAACCATTAATTAAGCAATTACGCGATTATTCGATTACCCATATCACACTACCACCATCGGCGTTAGCAGTTATGCCCGTGGAGGAACTGCCGACACTGCAAACAATCATTGTCGCGGGAGAAGCAAGTTCAGCTGAATTAATCAAGCAGTGGTCTGTTGGCAGAAACTTTTTCAACGCTTACGGCCCAACAGAAGCTAGTGTCTGTGCAACGATCGCCAAATGCACCCTTGAAGATGAGAAAATATCTATTGGAAAAGCGATCGCCAATACGCAACTCTACATTTTAAATGAGTATTTGCAACCAGTACCGATTGGTGTGCCAGGAGAATTGCACATCGGTGGAGTCGGGTTAGCAAGAGGCTACCTCAACCGAAAAGAGTTGACACAAGAGAAATTCATCCCTAATCCCTTTAGCGATGAAGCTCATTCCCGGCTTTACAAAACTGGCGATTTGGCGCGCTACTTGAGTGACGGTAGCATCGAGTTTCTCGGTCGTATCGATCATCAAGTCAAGATTCGCGGCTATCGTATAGAACTCCAAGAAGTTGAAAACGTCTTGTCCCAGCAACCTGGAGTGCAGAAAGCAGTAGTAGTCGCACGAGAAGACCAACCGAATAATAAACGTCTAGTAGCTTATGTTGTACCACAACAAAAAAACCTTGAATCATCTCAATCCCAGGTAACAAAAAATTTATCAACAGACAAAGTAGAACTATGGCCATCTGTAGCTGAATACTATGTATATGACGAATTACTGTATTACGCTATGACCAATGACCATCGGCGTAACGATAGCTATAAAGTCGCCATTAATCAATTGGTCAAAGATAAAATAGTCGTTGAAATTGGCACAGGTAAAGATGCTATTTTGTCTAGATTTTGTGTCGAAGGGGGTGCTAAAAAAATTTATGCAATTGAAAGAGACGAGTCAACCTACAACAAAGCCAGAGCTTGTATTGAAAAATTAGGTTTAGCGTCAAAAATCATAGTCATTCATGGAGATGCAACTAAAGTTGATATTCCAGAACTCGCTGATGTTTGCGTCTCCGAAATTGTTGGAGCAATTGGTGGCTCTGAAGGAGCAACAGTAATTATTAATAATGCTAGAAGATTGCTCAAGCCTGATGGTTTGATGATTCCTGAAAGAAGTGTTACCAAGATGGCTGCTGTTACTCTCCCAGATGAAATATTATACAAGCCCAAATTTGCTGAAACTCCTGCACATTACACCAATGAAATCTTTAAGCAAGTTGGATATCCATTTGACTTAAGGGTATGTATTAAGAAATTTCCGCAAGCTAATGTTTTGTCCACTATAGATGTTTTGGAAGACTTGAATTTCAATGAATATATTAGTCCAGAACTCTCCCATTCAGTGAAATTTGAAATTCAGAAACCTGGGCGAATGGATGGATTTTTAGTGTGGCTGAATTTGCACACTATTGCTGGAGAAGAAATAGATATTTTAGAACATGAACATTGTTGGCTACCTGTTTATTTTCCAGTATTTGAACCAGGGATTGAGGTTGAATGTGGTGATGTCATTCAAGCAGTTTGTTTCAGAACACTTTGCGAAAATAATCTCAACCCAGATTATGCAATTAAAGGTCTTTTGCTGAAAAAGAATGGAGAAAATATTAAATTTGAATACGTCTCCTATCACTATAAAAATAATTTTCGGCAAACATCTTTTTATCAACGATTATTTGCTGAGTATGAAAATGAAAAAAACAATAAATCAGATAATATAACTCAGTCTTTGAGAAATAATCTCAAGGAAATATTGCCCGATTACATGATACCATCCAGCTTTGTTTTTCTAGATAAACTGCCCTTAACACCAAATGGCAAGGTAGACCGTCACGATCTACAGAAATCAGAGTTAACTCCTCTAAATAAAGCTGATTATGTAATACCAAATACAGAATTAGAAAAAATAATTGCTGATATTTGGCAAAAAGAATTAGCAGTAGAAAAGGTGGGAATTTACAATAATTTCTTTGAGCTAGGCGGTCATTCGTTATTATTAGCACGGATTAATCAGCAATTGCAAGAAGAATTTGATTTGGAACTATCAATAGTTGATATGTTTAATCATCCAACTATACATAGTTTAAGCAAATACTTAAGTGCTAAAATTAAAAAACAAGATACAATAAAAGAAAACGGTTATCGCACTCAATCTCAGAGTGAAATTAAAATTTTAAGAAACCAACAATTACAATCCAGACAACAATATCGCTCTCAGAAGAAAGGTAAAAAATGACAATAAATTCAGTAGATAACAATAATGAATTTAATAATTCTGAAATAGCAATAATTGCTGTTGCTGGTAGATTTGCTGGCGCCAAAGATATTGAATCATTTTGGCAGAATTTACGAGATGGTGTAGAATCTATTTCTTGTTTGAACAATGAAGAATTAATAAATTCTGGGGTTTCTGTTGATTTACTGAATAATCCTAATTATGTAAAAGTTAGGGGCGTTCTATCAGATATTGAATTGTTTGATGCAAATTTCTTTGCTTATAGCGCCAAAGAAGCTGAGTTAATAGATCCACAACAACGCCTATTTTTAGAATTGGCTTGGGAAGCAACAGAAAAAGCTGGTTATGACCCGCAAAGCTACAATGGTTTAATCGGGGTTTATGGTGGTGTGGGAATGAGTGGGTATTTGCTCAATAACCTTTACCCTAACTATCAATTACTAGCCACAATTGACCCTGTGCAATTAGGAATTTCTAACGATAAAGATTTTTTACCGACAAGAGTTGCATACAAACTCAATTTGACTGGCCCCGCAGTAAATGTGCAAACAGCCTGTTCTACTTCTTTGGTTGCTGTTCACATAGCTTGTCAAGGTCTTTTAAATGGTGAATGTGACATAGCTTTAGCTGGTGGAGTTACTATCAGCATTCCCCAAAAAATCGGCTATTTGCATGAAGAAGGAATGATTCTTTCTCCTGATGGACACTGCCGTGCTTTTGATGCTAAAGCACAAGGAACGATCGCAGGTAGCGGTGCTGGAATTGTGGTATTAAAAAGATTACAGGATGCAATCAGCGATCGCGACTACATTCATGCAATTATTAAAGGCTCGGCGATTAATAATGATGGTGCAATGAAAGTCGGCTACACTGCTCCTAGTGCTAGCGGTCAAGCAGCAGTAATTGGCGAAGCTCAAGCGATAGCGGGTGTAGATGCTGAGACAATTTCTTATATTGAAGCTCATGGCACAGCTACACCTTTAGGAGATCCGATTGAAATTGCCGCTTTAACTCAAGCTTTTAATCAAACTACTGATAAAAAAGGTTTCTGCGCTATTGGTTCGGTAAAAACCAACTTGGGACATTTGGATACAGCAGCAGGTGTTGCAGGTTTGATTAAAACTGTATTAACACTGCAACATAAAATGCTGCCTCCGAGTTTGCACTTCGAGACACCTAATCCCAAAATTGATTTTGCCAACAGTCCTTTTTATGTCAATACAAAATTGACTGAATGGAAAACAAATAACATCCCTCGGCGTGCCGGAGTTAGTTCTTTTGGTATGGGGGGGACGAATGCTCATGTGATTTTAGAAGAAGCACCTGTATTTGAGCAGGGAGCAGGGAGCAGGGGAGCAGGGGAGCAGGGGAGAAATTATCAATTATTGTGTCTTTCGGCTAAGAGTGCGAGTGCGCTTAAGAAGGCGACGGCTAATTTAATTACTCATTTAAAAGAGCATCCAGAACTTAATTTAGGCGATGTCGCTTATACCCTTAATAGTGGTCGTCGGGGTTTTAATCATCGGCGGATGTTAGTTTGTCACGACTTAGAAGATGCTGTTAAAGGTCTAGAGTCAAACCAAGTATTTACTAACTATACAGAGATTACAGAACGGCCTGTGGTCTTTATGTTTCCCGGTCAGGGTTCTCAGTATGTCAACATGGCGCGGGAAATTTACGAAACCGAGACAGTATTTCAAGAACAAGTTGATTATTGCTCAGAAATTCTTAAACCCCTTTTAGGGCTTGATTTACGTCATCTTCTTTACCCTAGTGACGAAAAGATTGATGAGGTATCAAAGCAACTTCAACAGACAGGAATTGCTCAAAGCGCTATTTTTGTAATTGAGTACGCCCTAGCTAAATTATGGCAGTCTTATGGAGTGGAACCACAAGCTGCGATCGGTCACAGTATTGGCGAGTATGTCGCAGCAACTCTGGCAGAAGTTTTTTCTCTAGAAGATGCCTTATCTTTGGTAGCAGCACGCGGACAGATGATGCAGCAATTGCCCACTGGAGCAATGCTTTCCGTTCCCCTACCCAGAGACAAGGTAAAATCCCTATTAGGGCAAGAACTTTCTGTTGCTGCAATTAATCAACCCTTGCAGTGTGTAGTTTCTGGCTCAACAGCTGCCGTAGATGCACTACAAAATCAGCTAGCTGCTCAAGGAATTGAATGCCGTCGTCTGCATACTTCTCATGCTTTCCATTCTCAAATGATGGAACCAATCTTAGAGGCATTTGCAGAGCGAGTCAAAAAAGTTACTTTAAATGCTCCAAAACTTCCTTATATTTCTAACCTAACTGGTACTTGGATTACAGTCACGCAAGCTACAAATCCTGACTACTACGCTCAACATCTGCGTTCTACAGTGCTGTTTGCTCAAGGTGTCGAGAAATTATTAGCAACACCAGAGCAAGTTTTACTAGAGGTGGGGCCAGGACACACACTAACTACATTAGTCAAGAGACATTCAGACAAAGCCGCCACACAAACAGTTTTGACTTCGGTACGTCATCCTCAAGAAAAGCAATCCGATAATCATATTTTATTCAACACATTAGGTCAACTCTGGTTGGCTGGGGTGAAAGTAGATTGGTTTGGATTTTATAGTCAAGATGAATATTATCGTCTTCCCTTACCAACTTACCCCTTTGAGCGCGATCGCTATTGGATCGATCCCCCACAAAAAGCAGCTTGGGGACAGTTGCAAAGTTTACCCACAACATCACAATTATGGACATCACTTACACAAGCAGGTCAAAAGCAAGCAAATACTAGAAATGCAGAACTTAACGAGTTAACCTATCAAGAAAATAGACAGTGGTTAGACCGTTTATGTACAGCTTGCATCAACTCTGCATTCCAGCAATTAGGAGCTTTTAGCAATCCTGAAGAAAAGTTTTCTTTAGAAAACTTGTTAGCGCAATACCATATTTCTCCCCGCTATCAGCAATTGTTCTCTAGATGGTTGCAAATATTGGTGGAACAAGGACAACTACAGCAACAGGAGAAGTTATTTACTAAGCTATTGCCATGTTCGCAAAATTATATTAATGAACATTTAGAACAAGTTAGAGCAAGGTTTGCTGCTTCATCTTTAGTAGATTTAGATTTAGTGCAACGCTGTGGTGAAAATTTAGCTGCTGTTGTTGTTGGCGAACAAGACCCATTAGAGATTTTCGATGAACTGGTTTACCAAAAAGAAAACAATGGTTCATATTCAGAAACTCCCTTAATTTCTTACTACAATTCTATCTTGCGTTCCAGCTTAGAACAGGTAGTTAAATCATTGCCATCAACCGTTCACCTGAGAGTTTTAGAAATCGGGGCGGGTACTGGTGTGTCTACACAAGCATTATTACCTGTGTTGCCGCCCAAACAAACCAGCTATACTTTTACTGATATTGGTGGCGGCTTTTTGACTCAAGCTCAACAGAAGTTTCAAGACTATCCATTTGTTGAATATCGATTACTAGATATAGACAAGTCGCCAACTGAGCAAGGGTTTGATAAGTACAGCTTTGATGTAATCATCGCCTCTAATGTTTTACACGCAACTAAGAACATAGATCAAACACTCCACCATGTACGCTCTTTATTAGCTCCTGGCGGCTTCCTCTTAGTGTGGGAAATAACTCAGCCAAAAATAGACTTTGATATCACTTGGGGTCTACTGTTGAAACCTTTAGACGATAAAAGACGCAATCCAGGTCAACCTTTTATCATCAAAGAACAGTGGTTTGATGCATTACGCACTCAAGATTTTGTTCAAGTTGCTGCATTTCCTGAAACGGAAGCATTAGAGCATCAGATTATTATGGCTGTTGCTTCTGCATCAGCTGCATTTAGTATAAAATCTGGGCAAAAAGAGACTGACCAGAAATTAGAGATTTCATTACAAACAAAGCCGGAGATTTTTCAGCCCGAAAAATTATCTGCACTCCACACAAGACCTAATTTGTCAAATTCCTATATAGCTCCGCGTAATGAAATCGAGGAAAAAATTGCTGATATTTGGCAAGAATTATTAGGAATTAAACAGATAGGAATTCATGATAATTTTTTTGAATTAGGAGGAGATTCTTTAATAGCTGTTCAAATTTTATCTCGACTAAGAAAGACTTTTTCTGTTAAATTATCCGTAGCAAGTTTGTTTGAATCTCCCACAATAGCTGAAATAGCACCCAAGCTAGAGAACCAACCAGAATTAGATATTTTAAGTGCAATTGATAGAGAAGAAATTGCAATTTGAACAGCAATAAATAATTCTTCAATTACGAATTACGAATTAGGCAAAGTGGAGGTAATGTTTCTGTGAACGTCGAGCAATTGTTAGCTAATCTTACTAAACAGGGTGTGAAGTTGTGGGTTGAAGGTGAGCAGCTGCGTGCTAATGCTCCAAAGGGCGTATTGACGCTAGAAACTCGTGACTTATTAGCTAACCATAAAGCAGAACTTATCTTGTTATTGCAAGAGAAAAATGCGAACCCCGACACAGACTTACCTCTCATCAAAGCCGATCGCACTCAGAACTTACCTTTATCTTTTGCCCAAGAACGACTCTGGTTATTAAACCAGTTGGAACCAGATAGCCCCTTCTACAACGAACAAACAGCTATAAAACTTCACGGTCAGCTGAACGTTGTCGCACTAGAGCAAAGCCTCAACAAAATTATCGATCGCCACGAAGTCTTACGTACCAATTTCCGCACTATCAACGATCAGCCAGTCCAGGTAATTGCTGACAGCTTAACTTTAAGTGTGCCAGTAGTAGATTTAACAGAGTTACCTGAAAGTGAAAGAGCGATCGCTTGCCAAAAATTAGCCACGACTGAACTTGCTCGACCCTTTGACCTTGCTAGTTCTCCTTTAATCCGAGCTTGTGTGGTGAAACTCAAAGAGCTAAAACACGCTTTTATACTAACAGTCCACCACATCATAGTGGATGGTTGGTCAACAAGTATATTGATGCGCGAGTTAGCAACCATCTATTCAGCCATCTGCAATAACTTGTCCCCAGAGCTACCTGAGCTACCAATTCAGTATGCCGACTTTGCGATTTGGCAACGGCAATGGTTGCAAAAAGAAGTACTGCAAACGCAGCTTGATTACTGGAAGCAACAACTCAAAAACGCTCCTACCTTACTAGAATTACCCACAGACAGACCCAGACCAGCCATTCAAACTTACCGGGGCGCAGTCCAATATGTAGAATTATCAAGCGAACTGAGTCAAGCGATCGCCAATTTTAGTAGGCAAGAGGGAACTTCCCTATTCATGACGCTGTTCTGTGCTTATGTTACTTTGCTTTATCGCTATACAGGCTCCGATGACATTGTAGTGGGTACGCCCATTGCTAACCGCGATCGCTTGGAACTTGAAGGGTTAATTGGCTTTTTTGTCAATACTTTAGTATTACGTACCGATTTGTCAGGCAACCCCAGTTTTGGGCAATTGCTAAGTCGAGTCCGCCAGGTGACACTGCAAGCTTACGCTCATCCAGACCTGCCCTTTGAGGAGTTGGTAAAAGCATTGCAGCCACAACGAAACCTCAGCCATACACCACTGTTTCAGGTGATGTTTGTCCTCCAGAATGTGCCCGTATCTGAAGTAGAGCTTGCTGGCTTAACTATCAGTTCTTTGCCAATAGAAAGTGCAACTGCCACATTTGATTTAACTTTATCAATGCAGAACACTGCAACTGGATTGGTGGGTATGTGGGAGTACAACACTGACTTGTTTGATGAACGCACAATCGAGCGGATGAGTGGGCATTTCCAAACATTGCTTGAAGGAATTGTTGCTAACCCTACTGAGCAGATTTCACAATTGCCACTGCTGAGTGAACTTGAGCAACAGCAGTTATTAGTTGACTGGAACAATACCCAGTCCAACTATCCGCAGGATAAATGTATTCATCAGTTGTTTGAGGAGCAGGTGGAGCGTACACCCGATGCTGTGGCAGTGGTGTTTGACAATCAACAACTGACTTACCACCAGTTGAACTGCCGTGCTAATCAGTTAGCGCACTACTTAAGGTCTTTAGGTGTGGGAGCAGATGTACTAGTAGGGTTGTGTGTTGAGCGATCGCTAGAGATGGTGGTAGGATTACTAGGCATTTTGAAGGCGGGTGGTGCTTATGTACCACTTGACCCTGACTATCCCCAAGACCGCTTGAGCTTCATGCTCGAAGATGCTCAAATTTCAGTACTGTTGACTCAACAATATCTAATTGAAAGGCTACCTGAGCATCAAGCACAGCTTCATTTCGGCTCCGTTCAACGCAGGGTATGTTTGGATACTGAGTGGCAATCTATTTGTCAATTGAGTGATGCTGATTTGGTTAATAGCACTAGTAGCGAAAATTTAGCTTATGTAATTTACACTTCTGGTTCTACAGGCAAACCCAAGGGAGTGATGATTCAACATCAGTCCTTAGTCAATCTGATGCAAGCGGTAGTTGTTGAGTATGGTCTAAGCAATAGCGATCGTATATTACAGTTTTGCTCTATTTGTTTCGATGTAGCGGCAGTAGAAATCTATCCTTACCTGAGTTGTGGTGCGACGGTAGTGCTGCGAACCCAAGAAATGCTGAGTTCGGTGCAGACGTTGCTCCAAAAATGCCACGATTGGAGTATTACAGTGTTAAGTTTGTCAACAGCATACTGGCATCAGCTAACTTTTGAATTAGTCAATGCCAATTTGCTGTTACCCGATTGCATCCGGGTGGTAGTTATTGGCGGCGAGCAGCCACTTGAGCAACGATTCAGAATGTGGCAAAAGCATATAGGCGAGTATCCACAGCTAATAAACGCCTATGGCCCTACTGAAGCGACTGTAGAAGTAACGTACAAATTGCTGGGTATTGATGAGCAAAAGCTCACAATTGGCCGACCCATTCATAATACTCAGATATACATTCTCGACCAATATCTACAACCAGTCCCCATCGGTGTACTAGGAGAACTGCACATCAGTGGTGTGGGACTAGCAAGAGGCTATCTCAACCGTCCCGAACTAACTCAGCAAAGATTCATCGGCAACCCTTTCCGAAGAAGCAGGGGGCAGGGAGCAGGGGGCAGGGGGGAAAAATTCTCTAATTCTGTACGCCTCTATAAAACCGGAGACTTAGCACGTTATTTACCAAATGGTGACATTGAATACCTGGGACGCATCGACAATCAAATAAAAATTCGCGGCTTCCGCATTGAATTGGGAGAAATTGAAACAGTACTGAGCCAACATAGTGATGTGCAGGTCTGTGGTGTCATCGCCCGTGAAGATATCCCAGGAGAGAAGTGCCTAGTCGCTTACGTAGTGCCGTATCCACAGGTAACACCCACAATCAACCAACTGCGGCAATTCCTGAAGGCAAAACTCCCAGAGTACATGGTTCCAAATGCTTTTGTAGTGCTGGAGTCCCTGCCACTAACTCCCAACGGTAAAGTAGACCGCCGCGCCTTGCCAGCACCGGATTTACACAGCGAACAAAAAGACAAATACGTTGCCCCACGCACACCCATTGAGGAAATGCTGGCACAAATTTGGACACAAGTGCTGAAACTAGAGCAAGTGGGTGTACATGATAACTTCTTTGAACTTGGGGGACATTCATTACTAGCAACGCAATTGTTTTCACGTATCCGTAACATTTTCAAAGTGGAACTACCATTGCGTGAGTTGTTTGCCAGAGCAACAGTTGCCGAATTAGCGCCATCGCTTGAGCAATTGCAACAACAAGACTTAGAATTTTCTACACCACTCATATTACCAAGGACAAAAAATACACAACTACCACTGTCTTATGCTCAACAGCGTTTATGGTTTTTAGACCAGTTACAGTCTCTAGGTGGCACTTATAACATACCTCTAACTTTGCGTCTAGTCGGAACTCTTAATCAAGCAGCTTTAGAAAAAAGCTTACAAGAAATTATTTATCGCCACGAAGCATTACGTACTAACTTTATTACTGTTGATGGACAACCAATACAAATCATCAGGGAAGAGGCAGGGGGCAGGGAGCAGGGAGCAGGGGGCAGGGGGCTTCCTCTGAGCCAACTAATATCTATACCTTGGACAGTCTCAATTGTTGACTTGAAGCATTTATCCACCAGTGAAAAAGAAATTGTTTTGCAGCAATTAGTGCAAAAACAAGCTAATCAAGCTTTTAACTTAGCAGATGAACCATTGGTCAGAGCAACGTTAGTTGTGTTGTCCGAGACAGAACACGCTTTGTTAGTATTCATACATCACATTGTTTGTGATGGCTGGTCAATGGGTGTGTTTGTCCAGGAATTAGTGGCTCTGTACAATGCTTATTCTCAAGGTCAGTCGTCACCTTTAGCACCACTATCGATTCAGTACGCAGATTTCGCTATTTGGCAGCGAAACTGGTTGCAAGGAGATGTACTGCAAAGCCAACTGAGTTATTGGCAACAACAATTAGCCAACGCACCAACTTTATTGTCGCTACCCACAGATAGACCTAGAGGGGCTGTGCAAACTTACCACGGCGCATATCAAGAGTTGGAACTTTCAAAAGAACTAAGTGTTGCGCTCAAACAATTGAGTCAAAAAGAAAGTGTCACTTTGTTTATGACGCTGTTAGCAGCATTCCAAATATTGCTATGGCGCTATAGTGGGCAGGATGATATCTGCATAGGTACACCGATCGCTAACCGCAACCGTGCAGAAATCGAAGGGTTAATTGGCTTTTTTGTCAATACCCTGGTGTTGCGTACCCGCTTGGATGGTAATCCCAGTTTTAGGCAGCTATTATCACGGGTGCGAGAAGTAGCGCTAGGAGGATACTCTCATCAAGATTTGCCTTTTGAAATGTTGGTGGAAGCATTGCAGCCAGAAAGAAATCTCAGCCATAATCCAATTTTTCAGGTGTGGTTTAATCTACAGAATTTGGCAAACACCCAACTCGAACTTTTTGGGTTGTCTGTAGAACCTATATCGATGTCAGAAGCAGCTTCTAAGTTTGACTTAAGCTTGTATGTTGCAGAATACGAACAAGGAATAACCCTGCAACTACTCTATAATGCTGACCTATTTACTTCAGAACGAATGGTGGAAATGGTGCAACAATTCCATCATTTGCTCAATCAAATTGTTGTTGATGCTGATAGTGGAATTGCCTCTTATTCTCTTGTCACACCACAAGCCCGATTTTTACTACCAGATCCCACAACAGCCATACCACAACCAGAATACGAATTAGTTACAACAACGTTTACCTCTTGGGTAAATAGCACCCCAGAACTCTCAGCAGTGCGTCAAGGATCTCGCATTTGGAACTATGGGGAATTAGGTAAAAGCTCTCAAGCTTTAGCTAGGGTGATGCTAAGTCACGGAATTCAACGGGGAGATGTCGTAGCGGTGTATGGCACATCAAGTTTTGGATTGATTGCCAGTGCGATCGCTGTACTCTTGAGTGGAGGAGTTTTACTTACCATCGATTCGCAACTTCCTAGTCAACGCCAACGGCTAATGCTTCAGGAAGCTAAAGCTAAATGCATACTGTACATCAATAGTCAATACCCAGAAGACCAGGAGATATGGCAGTCTTTAACTGTTATCTGTATAAATCCAGACACAGCAGTAGCTATAAATTATCGCCAAGAAAGCAGTCATACAATACTTCTGCCGGAAATATCTGCTAACGATGCAGCCTATATTTTCTTTACTTCTGGTACTACTGGCGTTCCTAAAGGAGTGTTGGGGTGTCACAAAGGAATGGCGCATTTTCTCAATTGGCAAAGACAAACCTTTGGAATTAATCAAAAAGACCGCATTGCCCAATTAACAGGACTTTCCTTTGATGTCGTTCTCAGAGATATTTTCTTACCTTTGACCAGTGGTGCAACCTTGTGTCTGCCAGCACCAGAGGATAAGTTAGAACCAACGAAAATTTTGGGTTACTTGGAACGCGAGCAGATTTCTGTTCTGCACACAGTTCCTTCTTTAGCACAATCATGGTTAGCTAATGTTCCCTCGCAATCTCTGCATAACTTACGTTGGTTATTCTTAGCTGGAGAACCTCTTAAAGAAACACTTGTACTGCAATGGCGAGATGCTTTCCCCCAAGCAGGAGAAAAAGCAGGGGAGCAGGGAGCAGGGAGCAGGGAGCAGGGAGGGAGGTTTGTATCTCGTCCTCCTGCCTCTTGTGAAATCGTTAATCTGTATGGGCCGACAGAGACAACTTTGGCGAAATGTTATTACCAAGTACCTAGTGAACCCACACCAGGGGTACAGCCAGTAGGACGGACACTTCCAGAAACTCAAGCACTAGTTTTGAGTGCAAATGGTCAATTGTGTGGTATTGGGGAAACGGGCGAGATTGTTTTGCGGACACCATTTCGCAGTTTGGGCTACATTAACGCCCTAGAAGAAATGCGCTCTCGGTTTGTTAAAAACCATTTTCGCAATGATGACCAAGATTTGCTGTATTATACAGGCGATCGCGGTCGCTATCTTCCAGATGGCTCTCTAGAAATTCTCGGACGCCTCGATCATCAAGTCAAGATTCGCGGCATACGCGTTGAACTTGGAGAAATTGAGACAGTATTAGCACAACATCCATTTGTACATCAGACTGTAGTAATTGCCCATGAAGAACGCTTAGTGGCTTATATTATTCCCACTCAGGATTCAACACCTACCATTAGTGAAATCCGGCGCTTCCTCTCCACCAAGCTACCACAGTATATGATGCCTTCTAGTTTTGTCTTCCTAGATAGCTTGCCCCTGACACCCAACGGTAAGGTAGACCGCCGTGCTTTGCCTACACCTTCTAACATTAATAATCTAGATACATTTGTCGAACCCCGTAACCAATTAGAACTGCAACTGGTGCAAATCTGGTCAAAGATTTTGAAAGTTGACAAAGTAGGAGTACAAGATAACTTTTTTGACTTAGGTGGTCATTCTCTTTTAGCTCCCTACTTAATGGCTCAAATTAAGCAGCAGTTTGGTAAAGATGTGAGTTTAACAAACCTTTTCCAAAACCCAACTATTGAACAGTTAGCGACAATTTTACAAATAGACTCGGATTATTCAAATTCGTCTTGTCTAGTACCAATTCAGCCAAACGGTTCAAAGTTACCTTTCTTCTGCATTCCTGGCGCTGGTGGCGAACCTTTCTACTTGTATCACTTAGGGCGTTATTTAGGAGATGAGCAACCATTATACAGTTTTCAAGCAAACAATCTAGATGTAGAGCCAGCCACCCGAATTAAGGATATGGCTAGCCATTATATCCAAGCAATGCAAGCCGTCCAGCCGCAAGGGCCATACTTTTTAGGAGGGCATTCTTTAGGAAGTATAGTAGCTTTTGAAATGGCAAATCAGTTGCTCGATCGGGGATATGAGATTGCTTTAGTCGTCATACTTGATATGTCAGCACCAACTTCTAAAGACAAACAAGCACGTATTGAGCGTGTTGATTGGGATCATGCTCGGTGGTTGATTGAGTCGATCAAAGCAGTAGAAGTTTCTCTATCAACAAACATGGATATTTCTTATGATACCCTGCGATCGCTATCTGAAAAGGAGCAACTAAAATACGTTTTACAGCATTTAAAAATGGTGAATATGCTGCCTCCTCACGCTGAAATTAATCAGCTTAAAAACATGGTACAAACTTTAAAAGCAAACTCTTTATCTCTGATTAATTATGTACCACAACAAATTTATCCCGGCCGAATTACGCTTATACGTGCCGGCGAGACTCCCCCGGAACGGTTGGCTAGCAAGTTTTCTGAGATTTCCCAAGATTCGACCTGGGGTTGGAGTGAGTATTCTTGCGAACCAGTAGATATCCATTTTGTTCCAGGCAATCATATCACGATGATGGCAGAACCCCACGTCCAAGTCTTAGCCGAGCAATTGAAAGATTGCATTCAGCAAGCCTTGCGTAGGCAAGAGGCAGGGGGCAAGGGGAAAGAGAAATATATTATCTGAGTAAATTAGATAATTTATTTTGAATATGAATTGAGATTTCTAACTCATGTAGAGACGCGATGAATCGCGTCTGAAAGACCAATTTTTTACACCAATAACCTTTAACCCAAGCGTATTGATTTTTCACCAAAACCAAAACTTGAAGTTTAAATGTAAGGAACTGGATTATGACTGCTACTTCTAATCAGATTAAATCGACACTGTGGGATAAAAAACAAGAGTATCCCTTAACTACAGAAACTTTAAAAATGCTTCTCGAACACCGAATTCCTCTGATTCGGTTGAAAGAATTTGCCACACCCGAAGAATGTGAGATGTTATATGCTCAATCTCAATCGCTCAACTTTAACGCTTATGAAGATGTCACTCCTAAAATTGAAAAAGTTGGCATCACAGTGTTTGAATATAACAGCATTAGTAAAGGAAATTATTTTAAAGAAGTAGAACGAGCAGCTAAATTAAGAGACTCCATTACAGCAGCTTCCTTCAATCCATTAGAGCGCATCATGGAAAAATTTCGGGAGTGTGGCGCGAAGGTGCGAATTGCTTCTGAACCAGATTACGGTAGCTATTATGCAGGATTGATTAGAAAGATAGAGCATGGAACCCAAATTCATATTGATTTTGCACCAATAGAACAATCTGAATGGGAAGTTTGTACAATTACTGCTCAACTTTCTTGGACTTTGTATTTGAAATTATCTGACAACAATCATGGTAAAACTTGTATTTACGATCGTTGTTGGCAACCAAGCGATGAGCAATATAAACTCGATTCCTACGGATATAGCGATACAGTAATTACTGATGCAGATGCGATCGCTTTTCAACCTTACGTAGGCGATGTACTGCTTTTCAATACAACCAACTTTCACTATGTTGAGCCGATGCATGGACAGCGTGTAGCTTTCACTTCCATGATTGGCTTACTTCCTAACGGTGAAATTATTTTCTGGTCTTAAAAGAGGCAGGGGAGCAGGGGGCAGGGAGCAGGAAGAATGGAGAAAGAACCAATCAAAAGTCATGAAGATTTGGAAGTATACAAAATGGCGTTTGATGTAGCGATGAAAATTTTTGAATTATCTAAGAAGTTTCCCGTAGAGGAAAGGTATTCATTGATTGACCAAATTCGTAGGTCATCACGGTCTGTTTGTGCCAACTTGGCCGAGGCATGGAGAAAACGCCGCTATGAGGCTGCTTTTATTGCAAAATTGAATGATTCAGAGGCTGAAGCAGCAGAAACTCAGACGTGGCTTAAATTTGCTGTGAAATGTGGTTATTTAGATGTTGATACAGGCAGAGAACTATATGGAAGATTAAACCAAGTTTTAGGCATTCTAGTAACCATAATCAACAATCCATCACCCTGGCTCATAAAACGCTAATTTCTAATCCCCCTGCTCCCTGCTCCCTGCTCCCTGCCCCCTGCCCCCTGCCCCCTGCCCCCTGCCCAAAGTGAGGTAATGATTCATGCCCTTAGCAGCTGTGATGACTGCGCCTAACCACCCAGTTACAATCCAACAATTACCAAACCCAATTCTAGAAAAGGGTGGAATCATTATTGAAACCATATATTCTGAAGTTTGTGGAACAGATGTACATTTACTCCGTGGGCATTTAGAAGGAGTACCCTATCCAATTATCCCCGGTCACTTTTCAGTCGGTCGTGTGGTGGAAACAGGCGGACAGGTTAATGATGTCAATGGTAGATTAATTCAGCCTGGAGCGATCGCTACTTTTCTCGATGTCCACGAAACCTGTTACAACTGCTGGTATTGTCTAGTAGCCAAAGCATCCACTCGCTGTCCACAACGCAAGGTTTATGGTGTTACTTATTCAGCCAAAGATGGATTACTGGGTGGTTGGTCTGAATTGATTTACCTCAAACCAGGGGTGAAAGTTCTCACTTTACCCGAAGAAGTCTCACCAAAGCAATTCATTGCTGGGGGATGTGCTTTACCAACTGCACTACACGCTATCGATCGAGCGCAAATTCAAATTGGTGATATTGTCGTGGTACAGGGTTGCGGGCCTGTAGGTTTGAGTGCGGCAATTCTGGCTTTACTCTCAGGTGCAGGTAAAGTAATTGTCATTGATAAGTTTGAGAGTCGATTAGTAGTTGCCAAAGCCTTCGGTGTAGATGAAACCCTTGTAATTAATGCTAACGACCCACAACAACATATTGAGCGGGTTTTGGAATTGACACACGGACATGGTGCTGATGTCACTATTGAAGCCACAGGCATTCCCATTGCTGTCAAAGAGGGTTTGAATATGACGAGGAATGGAGGTCGTTATGTAATTGTCGGGCATTACACAAACACGGGTGAGATTCTCATCAATCCTCACCTAGAAATTAATCTCAAACATATTGATGTTCGCGGAACTTGGGGAATTGATTTCAGCCATTTTTACAGAATGATTGAATTACTAAAACGTCATAGTGATTGCAGTAAAAATATTGTTTGGGAGAGCATAATTAGTCGTTCATACAAATTAGAAGAAATTAATCAAGCTCTGGCGGATGTTGAGCAAGGTTCTGTATTAAAAGCTGTGATTCAGCCTAATCTATATTGATACCAACAACATATCAAATAGGGAGAAAGATATGCTCAAAGATTTAAAAATTGCCTTTATCGGCGGCGGTACGATGGGCGAAATGATTATTAGTAGATTGTTATCGACAAAAACTATTGAACAACCCGATTTAGTTATAGTCAGTGACCCACTTTCTACGCGATGCCTGTATTTAGAAAGGGAATATGGAATACGTACTACAACCTCCAATATAGAAGCTATACAAGGCGTATCGATTGTGATATTGGCTGTAAAGCCGCAGGTTTTAACCTCTGTTATGGCTATGCTGAAGGATAAAATTTCACCTGATGCTTTAGTAATTAGTATCGTCGGTGGAGTAGGTATTGCATCTCTGTGCGAAGGGTTGAATCATCCTGCTGTTGTTCGTACAATGCCGAATATTGCTGTACAAGTTGGTCATGGGACTACGGTGTGGAGCGCATCACCAAGTGTGACAGAAATACAGCGATCGCATACCCAAGTCATTTTACAAGCATTAGGCAAAGAATTTACTACCCAAAATGAACATTATCTGGATATGGCAACGGCGTTAAGTAGCGCCGGCACTGGGTTTATATTTCTGTACATCGAAGCGATGATTGATGCTGGGGTACAGATGGGTTTAACTCGCGCACAAGCCCAAGAACTAACATTGCATACGATTGCTGGGAGTGTAGAACTGATGTTTCAGACTGATGAACATCCAGCTGTCTTACGCAACAAGGTAACGAGTCCTGGGGGAGTGACTGCTGCTGGTCTTTACGAGTTAGAAAAAGGTGGGATGCGAACTGTCATCTCTAATGCAGTGCTTACTGCTTTGAGCCGCACTCAACAGTTAGGCAATATGATTTGATTTGAATAAGTAGTGGTGAATGGTATTCTTGATTCGGTAATTATTACTGATTATTCAATACTAAAAACTATGAAATATAATTTTCAGAAATTCCAGTTTATTTATCAAATATGTCAACCCAAGTTATTCAAGCTAAACCCGCAACAAATTTCTTTACAGACTTTATTCGATTTTGGGAAAATGTAAAAGCGATCGCTGGTCCTTATTGGTATCCAAACAAGCCAGGAGAAAGAGCTTTTTCAGACGTTATCCGTGCCTGGGCAATGCTGATTCTCCTAATATTTCTCATCTTCACTCTTGTCGGTGTAACTACTTTTAATAGTTTTATTCATCGCTATTTAATCGATGTTATTATTCAAGAGAAAGATGCTTCTAAATTTAGTTACACTATAGCTTTTTATGCTGTTGGACTTATATTAATAACGCTTTTAGTAGGACTGACTAAATTTGTGAGGAAGCAAATTTCTCTTGATTGGTATCAATGGCTCAATAATTATGTTTTAACTAAATATTTAAACAAACGTGCTTATTATAGAATTAATTTTCAATCAGATATTGATAATCCAGATCAACGTTTAGCTCAAGAAATTGAACCAGTTACTGGTAATGCCCTCAGTTTTTCAGCTACTTTTCTAGAACAAGTACTGCAAATGATAACTTTTTTAATAGTTGTCTGGACAATTTCGCAACAGATAGCTATTGCGCTAATCATCTATACAATTGTAGGCAACTTTATTGCTATTTACTTAAATCAAGAATTAATTAAAATTAATCAGGCAGAACTTGAGGCTAAAGCTGATTATAGTTATTCTCTAACTCATGTTCGTAATCACGCTGAGTCGATAGCTTTTTTTCGAGGAGAAGAACAGGAACTAAATATAGTTCAACGCCGATTTAGTATTTTGATCAAAGATATTAAACGAAAGATTGATTGGGAAAGAAGTAAGGAAATTTTTAACAGAGGATATCGGGCTGTTATCGAACTAATCGCACTCGTAGTCCTCGCACCTTTATACATTAAAGGCGAAATTGATTTCGGACAAGTTGGACAAGCTACTACAGCTTGCTATATGTTTGCTGGTGCTTTAGAAGAATTAATTCGAGAATTTAGTGTTTCTGGGCGATTTTCTAGTTATGTTGAGCGTTTATCTGAGTTTTCAGATGCCTTAGAAAAAGTAACTAAACAACCCGAAAATGTCAGTACTATTAAAACAATAGAAGAGAAGCAATTTGCTTTTGAGCATGTGACATTACAAACACCTAACTATGAACAGGTGATAGTCGAAGACTTGTCATTAAACGTTCAGTCTGGAGAAGGTTTATTAATTGTCGGGCCAAGTGGTCGAGGTAAAAGTTCTTTATTGAGAGCGATCGCAGGTTTGTGGAATGCGGGAACTGGCCGTCTGGTGCGTCCTCCGCTACAAGAAGTCTTATTCTTACCCCAACGTCCTTACATTATCTTGGGAACTTTGCGTGAACAATTACTTTATCCGAATACAAATCGTCAGATGACCGATGCAGAACTCAAAGAAGTTTTGCAACAAGTAAACCTGCAAAA
The DNA here is from genome assembly GCF_034531215.2 of Nostoc sp. ChiSLP03a. Taxonomy (NCBI): domain Bacteria; kingdom Bacillati; phylum Cyanobacteriota; class Cyanophyceae; order Nostocales; family Nostocaceae; genus Nostoc; species Nostoc sp. ChiSLP03a. The sequence goes on along the minus strand of NZ_JAVRBQ020000183.1, from coordinate 29,553 downwards.
CTTGCTCAGTCGAGTTGAAGGCTTTGATACTGAAGTTCCTTGGGAAAACATCTTATCTTTGGGAGAACAACAACGTTTGGCATTTGCTCGACTATTAGTTACTCATCCTAGCTTCACTATCTTAGATGAGGCAACGAGTGCTTTAGATTTAAGAAATGAAGGGAGTTTATATCAACAGCTACAAGAGACAAAAACAACATTTATTAGTGTTGGACATCGAGAAAGTCTATTTAATTATCATCAATGGGTTTTAGAACTCTCACAAGATTCTAGTTGGCAACTTGTGACTGTGCAAGATTATCGACTGCAAAAAGCAAAAGAAATTGTCACTAATACTTCTGAACAAACTGAAGTTGCAATAGATGTTTTACCTAATAATGAATCACAAGAAGTAGAAATCAGTACAAGCGAAAGATTTTCTCATAAAGAAATGAATGCATTAACGAACTATTCTGTTTCCACTATTAGAAGTAAGGCAAGCAAAGGGGAGTCTATCACTACTAGAGATGGCTTAACCTATCGCTATGACAAAGATACCAAAGTGTTGAAATGGGTGAGAATTTAACGAAGTCAAAAAAATAAATTATCTAATTGATAGGCTTCACTAAGACTTTTTCTCCCCCTGCTTATAGTGTGGGGAGAAGGCGGCACTCTCTTTTTTGGCTGATGGCGATCGCACCTACAGAATGTGGGTTTGGCAGCTTAAAGACAAAATAAAAAACTAACTTTGATTTTATCTTTATTTCCATCATTTCCCGTTTTGGCAACAACTTAATTTATCAAAAATTATGAGTGAGAAAGTTAACATGCTAAGAGCAACAAAGTGGCAAACTTTAAATGACTGTGAAATGAATCAGCAAAATTTCCAAGCATTGCTGAGAAATGAAATTCCATCAATTCGCATTTCTAAATTTGCTTCATCTGAAGAATGTCACAAATTAGCTTTGGCAATTGAAAAAGTTGGGTTTAATTTTTATAAAAATGTGGAACCACCAATAGGAAGAATCGGAATTACCCAATTTGAATATATAAAAAGGGATAAGAGGGGATATTTTGATGCGGTTGAAAAAGCTAACAAAACTTATAATCAGGTAACTTCCTTATCTTTTGACCCGCTAAAACGTTTGGCAACAATTCTCCGGCAGAATGTCTCTAATCAAGTACAAATTGCTTACGAAAATGAAGCCTATGGATATTACTTCGCTGGATTGATACGTCAGATTAATGTTGCCTTGCTACACATAGACTTTGCAGGGTTAGATGCTCCAAATTGGGTAATAGGAAATATTACCTCGCAGCTAGTATGGAATCTCTATGTCAAAGCGCCTAGCCAAGGAGGTGTTTGCAAAGTCTATAACCGACAGTGGCAGCCTGAAGATGAAAAATATAAAACTCCTGGTTCCTATGGCTACGATCGCTCTTTAATAGCTACCTCAGAAGTAAAACATAATATTCCACTCACAGGAGATTTGGTCATCTTCAACAGCCGTAATTTTCATGAAGTCTTGCCAGGCATTGGAGAACGTATAACAATTAACTCTTTTATTGGAAAAATGCCAGGAGGTGATTTAGTTTTTTGGTCGTAAAGACAAATTAGAACTTATATAGCAAGGGACTGGGGACTGGGTGAAAATTCTGACTTCTGATATCATGTCCGGCTAATCACTTATGATTACCGTATCTGTGCAACAATCCCAAAAGTCTCTTTCCCCCTGCCCCCTGCCTCCTGCCCTCTAAATGATAAGTTTCAACCGGACATGATATGATGCCTCGGCAAAGCATCTCCGGCTTTGCTCCTGGGTGCTGAATTCTTACAAAAAACCTTTAACCGCAAACCCATTCCCCTTTTCCCCAAAACCCGACAAGTATTGGACTTCTTGGCATTTGTCGGGAAAAGGGAAAGGTGGGGCCCCAAGAAGGGGATAAGGGGCGGGGGAAAGGGAGAAAGGTTTGTTATTTTCCCTTTCCCCTTTAACATGAGTCCCTTTTCCCCTAAGAGTGCAAAAAGCACAAATGCCAAGAGGTCTATTGAAACCCTCCGTTATGGACTCACCGGACTGCCTCAGCGCCAAGCCGGCAAAGCCCTCTGCATAAATATCAGCATTTTTTGTTTGAGGGTAACTTCAGATTAAAAAAGCATAAATTTACTCGAATTTATAACTAATTTTTAGATTTCCTTTTTGACGTTTTGCTTTAGTAACTACTACACTTTTTAGTTCATTAAGTGATTTTAAATGAGTCCCACCACATGGAGTTGGATGAAGATTGTCAATTGTCACTACTCTCAAAGGTTTTCCTGGAGGTAGGTTATTGGGTATATTAGACCAACGCACTGCCAATTCTTCTGATGTAATCAGTGAAGCTTCTACATTGCTAGCTTTATCTAAAGCTTCACTAATTTTTGTATTAACTTCAGCAATAAATTTTTCAGTATTTTCAAACGAAGGGCTTCCTTGAAACTCTACATAGGAACCATCCGGAAAATGATATCCTTTGACTGCGATGAGATTTTTATCAAGGGATTCGACTATTGTGTACATGAGATGTCCAGCCGTATGAGCTTTAGCATTTTGCATACGACGGGTTTCATCAACATATAAAATTACCTCTTCACCTTTTTCTAGGGATATAGATGAAAAATCTCCATAATGACGAACTTCTTCATCTACAAAGCTTACGAAAGTGATGGGAATCTGAACTCCTCTGGCTTCAATTGTGCCTATATCTGAGGGCTGACCACCACCCTGGGGATAAAACACAGTACTATCGAGTACACAATAATCACCCCGCTCATCACTGGCAACATACTCAACCAGAGCCTTATCAGTGAATTTATAGGTATCTTCAAGATAAGCAAGTACTGTGGACATAGAAAATCTTTCAACTTGACTTTGATCCCGATTATAAACCTCATCCATCTTGAAGACTGGAGTTTGATGAGGTTAGCCCGGACAAATATTGCTCAATTGATGACAGATGCGCCCCAGTGGACTGAGTGGATGGCGTGAAAAAGTTGGGTTTATTTCACATTATCCAGGTTAGACAACAAAATCCCTAACAATCTGATACTACGATTTTCCAAGTCAATTGACTCCAATAGGTTTTGTCTTCGGGTAACTTTATCCTTTAAGCTACATATATTAAGGCTGTGGCGAGATTACCCTTGTGGAGGTCTAGATGGCGATAGTCAAGCGTCGTATCGGTCTGGAGCAAGAATTTTTTCTGGTGGACGAAGCTGGTAGCTTGAGCGATCGCGCCGATGAGTTTTTAAAGAGTTGTCAATTGATTGCTCAAGCACAAGGTTTAAACCCAAATTACTTTGTGGCAGAGTTCGTTAAAAGCATGGTAGAAATTAACACACCTCCTGCTGACACTGCCAAGGAACTGGCTAGAGTTTATCTCAAAAATCTCAAATTGGCGATCTCTGTAGCGCAACAGATCGGTTTACGCCTTTACCCTCTGTCTAGCTATCCTTTGCCTACTATGCCAGTTATGCGAGATCGCCCTAATTACCATATCCAAGCGCAGACTGTCGGCATTTCAAAATTTTTGCACGCCGGAAAATGTACAGGTACACACCTGCATTTGGAAGTCCCGTCTGGGGTCATTGACCCTCGGGTTGCAGTATCTTACAACTCGACATCAATTGAGCGAGAAGAACTATTAAATATCTATAATTTAGCTACAGCTTGCGACTCGCTACTTATTTCTCTAACGCGGGCGTGTCCCTTTTATGAAGGACAGGCGTTAGGACTAGCCGCACATACAATTCGTTATCGAGGTAGCGAAATCTTTGGTTGGGAGGGAGTTTATACTAATTTACAATCTGTCGGTGGACTCATGCCTTATGCCGAAAGTGTTGAGGGTTTAGTTGAGCAGCAGTTCGCTCGTTATTATGCTTGGCTGCAAGCAATGGAAAAAGCCGAAATTCAACCGAACCTGTTCAAAGAATCGGGAGTTAGCTTACTCAAGTCAGCTTGGAATCCAGTTCGACTCAACAAACTCGGCACAGTAGAAATCAGATGTATAGATAGCAATTTTCCCTCTGTAATTTTACTTATAATTATATTGCTGGAAAAATTGGCCGATCGAGTCAGGCATGAAAACTTAACAGTAAGACCATCTAAAGGAATACAGATATTTGAACTAGTTGGCGATCGCTTGTATGTACCAGATTTTGAATATCTTAATGGGGAATTGCTCTTAGCCTCAGCTACAGAAGGAATTAAAAACCCCAAAGTTAGAGCTTACGTCGATTCCATTTTGCAGTTTGCCAGCGCTGTTGATGGCGAAGGAGCAAATTTTCTGGCTAAACTCAGCAAAAACCTCGATCGGTATCAGACGATAGAAGCCAGCATCTTGCAAGAGTTTACCCCAACAACTACTCAACTTTCATTAGATGCCGGTTTGCGTTTAGTGCGCTCAAGTTGTGACAAGCTAGAAGCTATTGTTTCATCGATAGATATAGAAAATCCCCTCGCAGCTTTCGATACTGATGAAGGATTGTTGCTACAGCAGCATTAGTACTTTAGATGCGTTTGCCCTTTAGGTCATTGGGCTTCAGTGCTGGAATCAGAATTCTATAAAAGCCAACTGAGCCTCCTCCCTGTGCCTTTCTTGATAAAAAAATCCTGGATAAATGCCAACTCTATCGAGATTGCAATTTATCCAGGGTTGAAAGTATCTATTTATGTCTTGTAAAAACGTAAACTTAGTATTCCCAAAAATTTTAGGATTTGAACATTACATAGATGCGATCCTCTCATGACAGACATAGAAGCACTTTCAATTGCCTATTACACGGGATGAAAGTAGCGAGGACTCTGTTGGCAATCCATTTTGCTCTATGAGATTGCCAACTCTTCCCTACAATCCCTTTTCTTGTGCCAACTCTACTACTGGACTTTAGACTAAAGAAGACCAGTGTCCAAGAGGGGTTGGGGGAGAGGTCAAAAAAAGGCTTGTCAAACTTACGTTTATTTAACAATTCGTAAAATTCTGCGATCGCCTGTGGTTGTGTCAGCAAGCTAGTGACATCCCACTCGGCAGAACCCTGGCGATCGCGTCTTGAGATGATGGGAAAAGCGAATTACACAGGTTTAGCGTAGGCGTAGCCCATCGCAGACATCCCGCCTTTAAATGTGGCGATCTGCCCAGGATCTTGACGAAGCGATCGCAATTGCTGCCCAGATTCCATCAGTGCAAGTTGGTATCATCGAGATTCGCCCTGTGATTGAAGTCGCAGGCAAATCAAGAGCATTAATGTCTGCCAAGCGGAGCAGCAATCACGACGGCAAAGAATTCAATATTAAATATCATACAAATCTGAATAAACAGATTGAAATGGGAAACCTAAGCGTATCGGCTCAAAAATAATTTAGTGATGAATCAGATTAGCAGCGCTCGCCCCATTTTACTTGAACCCAATTCTCAACACAGTGATGACTTTAGTTTGTCACAGATGGTCGATCTGATTGCTGATACATTCGGCATTCATATCAAACCACACTATCAAGATAGATTAAAGAAAAATCTTTTAACTCGCATCCGGGCGCTGGGATTATGCTCGCTTAATGATTATTATCAGTTCTTGGTGGCAAGAAATCAATTAGTTCCTGGTGCGACAGAGTGGCGAGAACTAATCTCTTTACTCACTGTCACTGAAACTTATTTTTTTCGCGATCAAGGGCAGATGTCGCTGCTCAAAAATCAGCTGCTCCCAGAGTTAATCGAGCGCAAACGAGAGCTTAGTTTAACTCAGTGCAACGCTGCTAATGGAGAACTTTATCGACCGACATTACGGCTTTGGAGTGCCGGGTGTTCGACTGGTGAAGAAGCTTACTCACTTGCCATTCTGGTGAAGGAACTAATCCCTAACAATCAGACATGGGACATTCTGATTTTAGGCACAGATATTAATCAACGCGCGATCGCCCTGGCTCAACAAGGAATTTACAGCGATTGGTCTTTTCGGACAACCACTGAAGAAATCAAAAATCGCTACTTTCAATCCCACAAAAAAGGTTGGAAAATCGATCCTGCTATTCAAGCAATGGTTACATTTCAACCTGGAAACTTGATGCAGGATAACTTTCCGGCTTACGCGTCTAGCATTCACGATTTCGATTTGATTATTTGCCGCAATGTGTTTATTTATTTTGACTTCAACGCCATCGCCCAAGTTATAGACAAGTTTTACTACTCTCTGACACCGGGAGGTTTTCTGCTCACAGGCCACACGGAATTACACGGACAAACAACTGAACCGTTTCAAGTCAAAAATTTTCCGCAATCTGCCGTTTATCAAAGACATAGCTCACTCAAGGAGCAGAGCAAAGTCTTGAATACCATAACACCTGCTGCCATTGAGAGCAGGGAAACCGAAATTTCTTACCCCTCTCTCAATCCGGTTTGGTTAACAAAGTTATCTGTTGAGGCGAGCAGGGAAAGAAGAGAAGCAGGGGAAGAGAAATTGTTTAATATTAATAACTCTCTTCCCTCCCCTGCACCCCCTGCCTCCCCTGCTTATCCGAACCATCCCTCTCTCCCAAGCTTGGAGACGGGCTTTGACGTGAGCGCCAACACTCAAACTCTTTTAGATGCAGCCAAAGAATCGCTAATTCAAGAAGCTTATGCCGATGTCATTCAATTAGCCCAACAACTGATTGCTCTTGTTCCCCAACACTTTCAGGCATATTGTTTGATGGCAGAAGCTTACGCGAATTTTGGCGATTACTCTCAGGCGAGTCAGGCGTGTCAGCAGGCACTCCAGATCGGCCCATTGGCGATCGAACCTTATCATTTGTTGGCTCAAATTGCCGAAGAGCAAGGAGATCGCGACAGCGCCAAATTATTCTTAAAACGTATTATTTATCTCGCTCCTAATTCTGTTACTGCTCACCTGGAATTGGGTTTTATATATGAACGAGAGGGAAATGAAAAACAGGCTCAAAAAACCTGGCGATCGCTTCTTGAAATTTTGCAAAATCTACCCCAAGAAGCGATCGATTTCCATAATCAGCAAACCACTGCTGAACTAAAAGCACACGTTCTTAAGCACTTAAATTCAACTAGTTATGAGCCATGAATCTTATTTAATGTTTAAACTCAACCATTCACGCTATGGGATTCCGGCTACAGCCGTGCAAGAACTCTTCTTTCTGCCAGAAGTGACTGCGATCGCCAAAACTTCCAGCACAATTTTAGGCGTGATTAATCTGCGAGGGAAGTTTCTCCCCGTGATGGATTTATATCGCCATTTAGAACAAGCACGTCCCCCTTTTCAATTGACTGACAGTATGATTATCGTGGAGTGGCAAACTCAACGACTCGGAATCATCGTCAATCAAGTGGATAGCGTGCAAGCGATCGCACTCGATCGGATCGCTGCCAATGTTTGCGATCGATCAAAAGAGAGTTTGTCGGATAGATTGGTGACTGGTATTGCCAACCTTGAGGACGGCATCGTGACATTGCTCAATCCCGAACTGTTGGTGCAATACGCCTTTATAGAGTCTGATTTTAACAACGGCTCAGTCAATGACGCACAAAAACACTCTTCTGATTCAGCCCTAAATCAAGGCTTATACGCTCATTTCGATTCCCAGGAGCGACAGATTTTGCAAGAGCGAACTGAAGCTCTGCGGTGTTCGATTGATGACGAGGATTCGGCATCGCTTTTGCCTTTAGCGGTTGTGGGGTTGGCGGGTGAGTACTTTGGGTTTGGCTTGGAAACGGTGCATGAGTTTACCGAGATTCACAAGATTACCCCAATTCCCTGCTGTCCGCCGCACATTGTTGGCAACATCAACTTGCGCGGCGAAATTGTCACCTTAATTAACATCAATAATGTGGTCGATCTGCCTATGAATGGGGTGCGATTGCATCAGCAAGCCGTTGTCGTGCGTCTGGATCGACGAGTGGCGGGCATTGCCGTCGATGACATTTTTGATGTGACGTATATTCATCCCTCTCAAATGACCGCGCCTCCGATTGCCTTGAATTCTGCCAAAGACGACTATCTTCAGGGTGTCGCACCTTATCGCGATCGGATGATGAGCATTATCAATTTGTCTAAATTGCTGACTTCAGAGGTATTGGTTGTCAATGAAGAAGTCTAAGGCTTTCGTGACGCAAGCGGGGTAAAGGGGAAAGGGGCAGAGGGGAAAGACTTACTAAAACTTCTCCCCTGCTCCCTTGCTCCCCTGCTCCCCTGCCCTTTTCCCAGCCCTCACAACCACTAGGGTTAGGTTTCGCAGATTTGAGATTCCCAGCAAACTTGCAGAGATAACGCAGCCGATAAACTACGGAATGTTGTGCAATTTTCCGTTGATTCAAAAATCCGATCGCAAAGATTACAAATGATAGAAATATTGGCAAATCCTTGAACTCATTCATTCACAAGAAATAACAAGATGCAAAGTAAGCGAAATTGGAAACTGAGATACTGGATTATGGGCAGCTATGGAGTTCCCATTCTGGCGTTGGTAATTTCTGCGGGGCTGATATTTATTAATATCAACTTGGTGAGTCAGCGATCGCAAGATTTAGTTTCTTCCTATAAAGTTAATTCAGCGATTAATGCCCTTGCTACGAATGTGCAGAGCGGTTCTAAGTCAGTTCGGGGCTATTTGTTAGAAAAAAATCAGACATCCTTTGACGAATATCAAAAATCTCAAAGAAGCTTCAACGAGCTTTTGTCAAAGCTCATGTCGCTTGCCAGAACAGAGCAAGAGCAACAGTCATTAACCAGGCTAGAGGGGCTGCTGAATAATTTAATGGTTGTCGAGGATGATTTGATTGGCAAAGTGAATCAAAGCAAGGTTCAGGAAGCTATTGAAACCTGGAGTCATGAAAATGCTCGTAGTATGGTCGATCGCCTGACAAGTGCGATCGATGAAGTTCAGCGCCGAGAAGACCAGAATGTAATTTTGGCTGCCAAGGAACAACAAGCAGCGCTCGATACGCTCAAGCTCACAATTCTGTCCGCGACTGGACTCTCCTTGCTGTTGTCGGTTTTAACTGGCATCTGGATAATTAGCCGCACTGCTCGACAGATAAATGAATCAGCCAGTGCGATCGCTACCTCAACGGCTGAAATTGCCGCCACAATCGAGGAACAAGAACGCACTGCTAACCAACAGGCAGCCTCGGTCAGCGAAACTACCACTACAATGGACGAACTCAGCGCCTCTGCTCAACAGTCTGCCCAGCAAGCATCCACTGCCTCAACCAGCGCTCAACAAGTCTTAAATTTGGCAGATCAAGGCAATCAATCACTGAACCGCACCTTGGAAGGAATGGCAGCCTTGAGCCACAGAGTTAGTGCAGTAGCAGACCAAATGCTGCGCCTGAACGAACAAACTAAGCAAATTGGCAATATTTCCGGGTTGGTGAGCGACTTAGCAAATCAAACTAATATGCTAGCGCTAAATGCGGCAGTAGAAGCAGTCCGGGCAGGGGAACAGGGGAAGGGCTTTGCAATCGTCGCCGCCGAAATTCGCGAACTGGCAGATCGGAGTAAGCGATCGGCTGAAAAAATTAATGTGCTGGTGAATGACATTCAATCCGCCATCCACTCAACCGTTGTGATGACAGATGAAAGTACAAAAACTGCTCAACAGGGCGCGGCAATAACTAAGCAGACGGTGGAGGTCTTTATCAATGTCACCGATGCCGTCAACCGGATGGTGTTGAATATTCAGCAAATCTCGTTAAACGCTAGCCAGCAATCCATTGCGGTTCAGCAAATTTTACAGGCAATGAATGCACTCAATAGCTCTGCTAGAGAGACAGCCATCGGCATCAGTCAGACTCGCGTTAGCACTCACCAACTCAATGATGCAGCTTATAAGCTACAGAGTGTTGTGTAATCGGGGGAAGGAAGGGGCAGGAGGCAGGAGGCAGGGAGCAGGGGGCAGGGAGCAGGGGGAAATGGCCCCTTCGTGCTGCTGTGAAGCCTACTGTTACACACAAGTTTTTTAGAGTTACTGCGTAACGGAGAGTAAGTTAATTTTTGCAGGTCAATGCAACAAAGATGCAGGTCGATGCAACAAAGGTGCAGGTCGATGTAACAAAGGTGCAGGTCGATGCAACAAAGATGCAGGTCAATGCAACAAAGGTGCAGGTCAATGCAACAAAGGTGCAGATTAAGAGATTTGTGTGTATACCGCAATACTGTTCGGTTAAGCATTTTTAACTTGAAATTGGGCTTTGGGAAAAGTTACTGGGTTTGGGTTAAAAGCTTTTATTTCCCCTTTTCCCTTTCCGCCTTCCCCTTCCCCCTGCTCCCTGCCCCCTTCCCCCTTAACCGAAAGGTATTGATGTATACCGTAGCTTGATGGGTCAATCTAAAATCTAAAATCTAAAATCCAAAATTGTGTAATAGCAATATTTGGAAATTCTCAAACTTATTCACTTACAGGAGATCGCAAGATGGAAAGCAAACGAAACTGGAGACTAAGATACTGGATTATTAGCGGGTATGCAGTTCCCGTGCTGGCATTGTTAATTTCTGCCGGAGCAACGATCGTCAATATCAACACGGTGAACCAACGGTCAGAAAATTTATTGTCTTCTTATGACATTAACTCAATACTCGACGATCTTTCTGTTAGCGTGCAAAGTAGTTCTAAGGCAAATCGAAGCTATTTGTTAGAAAAAAATCAGCAATCGTTTGAGAGCTACCAAAAGGCTCAAAAGGATTCCAAGGAATTTCTAGCAAAACTGATAACACTTGCCCGATCGCAAGAGGAACGACAATCTTTAACCAAACTAGAGGAACTGCTGAATAAACAGATTGCTTTTGACGATAACCTGATGGCAACAGTGGATCGGGGCAAAGTCAAAGAAGCCGTTGAAAGCTGGAGTCAAGGAAATTCCCGCAATCAAGGGCAGGATGTCGTAGACATGATTGGAGAAATGCAGCAGCGAGAAGATCAGACTTTTGCAATTGCCGCGAAAGAGCAGCAAGAGGCGCTCAATGCCCTCAAGTTCACGGTGATGTTAAGTAGTGGACTCTCCCTGGTGGTATCTGTTTTGATTGGCATCTGGGTCATTAGCCGCACTTCCCGCCAGATGAACGCCTCTGCCAGCACGATCGCAACTTCTACAACCGAAATTGCCACGACGATCGAGCAGCAAGAACGCGCCACCATCCAACAAGCCACTTCTGTCAACCAAACTACCACAACAATGGATGAATTGGCGGCTTCCTCGCGCCAGTCTGCCGAACAAGCAGAAGCCTCAGCCGCAGGGGCGCAGCAGGTGTTGTTGCTGGTAGATGGTCGCACTCAAGAGGGTCAGTTCAGCCAATCGAGTCTACGCGAGAAAGTAGGCGATATTGCTACCCAAATTCTTCATCTAAGCGAACAAACCAATCAAATCGGCACGATCTCCACCCTGGTAAGTGACTTAGCAAGTCAAACTAACATGCTAGCGCTCAACGCGGCAGTAGAAGCCGTGCGAGCCGGGGAACATGGCAAAGGCTTTGCGGTTGTTGCTGCCGAAATTCGCAAACTGGCAGACCAGAGTAAGCGATCGGCTGAAAAAATTAATCTACTGGTTTTAGACATTCAAAAATCGACCAATTCCACCGTTATGGTGACAGATGAAGGCACGAAAACCGTAGAAAAGATTGTGGATGCGATCAAAACGATCGCGCTAAATGGTCAACAAATTTCCCTTACTTCCAATCAACAGGCGATCGCGGTGCAACAGGTGGTAGAAGCCATGAACTCGCTGAATATTTCCGCTAGGGAAACCGCCTCTGGTATTAGTCAAATTAAAGTCGGCACCCAACGCCTGAATGATGCCGCCCAAGAACTAAAAGCCGTTGTCTAAAAATGTATTGGAGTTACAGTTATGTTAAAAAATATGTCTCTGCATGGACGATTGATGGGATCGTTTTTGCTGATGGGCGGTGTTGTTTTGGTCGTTGGGTTTTTTGGCTGGCGGGGTACTCATCAATTAAGCAGCCATATCGACACTCTCAGTAATAACAGTCTCCCCAGCATCGACGGATTGTGGAGAGTGAATGAAGGGCAGACCCAGATCCAGTCGGCAGAACGAGCGATTCTCAACCCCGAATTACCCGCAGCAGCCAAACAGTCTGAGTTAAATCGAATGCAGGCAGCCTGGAAGCAGATTGACGCAGGTCTTGAGGAATATGAAACCACGCCCCGCAGCCCCGACGAGGACAAACTCTATCAGACGTTTAAGCAACAGTGGCAGGCGTGGAGGCAGGATCATGCTGCCTATCTTCACGCTTACCAGGATTTTGCCCGGTTAGGTGTTGTAAACCCCATTGCCAGACAGCTGGAATTGACCAGCCAGAAGCGAGAAAATTCTCCAGAAATGAAGGTGGCGATCGCTGCTGCCGATCGACTGACAAAGCTCAGACAAAACGCTGTTGTCAAAAATGATGTTTCCTTGGCCGCTGCAACTAACTCATTGTTGCAACTGATCAAAATTAATCAGGATACTGCTGAAGATGCAAATAAAGCCGCCAGTGACGATACCCGCTTGACCACAGGTTGGGTGGTTACTGGTATTATTGCTGGCCCTCTGGGGGCTATCTTACTAGGATTTTTTCTGAGCAACAAAATTGCTAAACCGTTGACAGGCAAAATTGCTCAAATTGTTCAAACAATGGCTGCTTCTACCAATGAAATCGCCGCTGCGGTTGAGCAACAAGAACGAACTGCGACTCGGCAGGCAACTTCTGTCAATCAAACCACTATCACCATCGACGAATTGGGAGCCTCATCGCAGCAGTCAGCCGAACAAGCAGAATCGGCGGTAGCAGGCGCACGGCAGGCGTTGATCCTTGCAGGTAACGGTGCTGATGCTGTAAAACGTACCCTCAAGGGCATGGAAACCCTACAGCAGAAAGTCGCAGCCATTGCAGAGCATATCACACGCTTAAATGAACAAACCAAGCAGATTGGCAGTATCTCTGGTTTGGTAGGCGAGTTGGCAAGTCAGACTAATATGCTGGCGTTAAATGCGGCTGTAGAAGCAGTTCGCGCAGGAGAGCATGGTAAAGGTTTTGCCGTTGTCGCTGCGGAAATTCGCAAATTAGCAGACCAGAGCAAAAAATCAACCGAAAAGATTAGCACCTTGGTAGGGGACATTCAATCTGCCATCAGCATCACTGTCGTTGTCACCCATGAAGGCACTAAAACTGTAGAAGAAGGGACGCGAATTGCCCAGGAAACATCAGAATCCTTTGCAGGTGTAGAAGGTGCAGTGAATAACATTGTCATCAACAGTCAACAGATTTCACTCAATATCAACCAGCAAGCGATCGCCATTCAGCAAATTGTCTCTGCCATGAATGACCTGAATATTGCTGCGCGTGAAACTGCCAGTGGCATTAGCCAGATCCGCTCTGGTACTCAACAACTAAACGAGTCAGTGCAAGCACTCAAGGCAACCATTTAATGAAGAGGAAAAGGGGCAGGGAGCAGAGGGGAATGGAAAAAGAATCAATTAAAAGTCATAAAGGCTTGGAAGTATACAAAATGGCTGATAAAATTCGCCGTTCAGACGCTTTTAATGTCGCTAACGCTTCGCTATCTCGTTCTGTTTGTGCAAATCTTGCAGAAGCATGGATAAAGCGTCGTTATCAGACGGCTTTTGTCGCTAAATTGAATGATTCTGATTCAGTTGCGGCAGAAACCCAAACTTGGCTTAAATTCGCAGTTAAATGCGATTATCTCAACTTTGAAACAAGCAGAGAACTCTATGCTCTATGGAACTCACAACCGAGTTCTAGACATTCTAGTAACCATAATCAAAAATCCATCTCCCTGCCCCCTGCCCCCTGCCCCCTAACCCCTGAGATAACACCATGATGATCGATGATGAAGAACTGAGAGACGTTTTCAAAGTAGCCAGCGAAGAACACCTGCAAAACCTGGATGATGGATTACTGCATCTGGAAAACCATCCCGAAGATTTGGCTGTCCTAGAAGCCTTGATGCGAGAGGCGCATTCCCTCAAAGGCGATGCCAATATGCTGGGAGTCAAAGATGTAGGCACTCTGGCACATCAAATTGAGCATATTTTGACTCAACTCAAGCAACAAGAAAATCCTGCATCTTGGTTGGGCAATGCTACAACAGACTCACCCTATGAACGCCTCGCTCATGCGATCGCCGCTATCCGCAAACTCGTTCATGAAGCCGTCACCGGAGAACCTGCCAAGGTTGATACCTTTTCTGTTCTGGCAGAATTGATGGGAGCAAGGGGAGCAGGGGTAGATAAGGGGACAATGGGACAAGGGGATACGGAGAATGAAAAGATCCGCTCTGCATTTTCCACACTCAGCACTCCACACTCCACACTCAGCACTCTACACTCTACACTCCACACTCCACACTCCACACTCCACACTCAGCACTCAGCACTCAGCACTCAGCACTCTTCTAGCTACCGCATCGAAACCATCCGTGTTGGCACTCGCCACCTGGATACGTTGATGACGCAAGCAGGGGAGTTAACTGTCACCAAAATTCGGATTGCTCATCGGCTGGGAGAAATTGAGGCGATCGCTAATTTGTGGGAAGAATGGAATCGAGATTTATTCACTAATCGGTTTGCGTTCAGCCGAGAGCAACAAGGTGATGTCGCCCTGCAACGTCTAGAAACTTTTCATCATCACTCGGAAAAACGATTAGAGCAATTGGGCCATTTGGTGAAAACCTTGCAGAGTTCCCTTTCAGAAGACACAACCCGACTGGAACAACTAAGTAGCGATTTAGAAGAAGGTATTCGTACCCTGCGATTGCTGCCCTTTGCAACGATTTTCAACCTCTTTCCTCGCATGGTGCGCGATCTGGCGCAGCAGCAGGGAAAATTCGTGGAGTTGATCGCAGAAGGCAAAGACACCCTTGCCGACAAACGCCTGTTGGAAGAAATGAAAGATCCGCTAATGCACATTTTGCGGAATGCGATCGATCACGGGATTGAGCCACCACAGGAACGGGAACGGTTAGGAAAACCAACAACGGCAACAATTCGGCTCAAAGCTTACCAAACTCCCACTAACATTGTGCTGGAAATCAGTGATGATGGCCGGGGGCTTGACCTGGATAGAATCAAACAAATAGCGGTGAAACGGGGCATTTGCGGGGAGGAAGAATCGGCAGCAATGACTCCCAGCCAGATCCAGGCGTTGATTTTCGCACCGGGGTTTTCAACAGCTCCCCTGCTTACAGAAGTATCAGGACGGGGTGTGGGGCTGGATGTGGTGCAAACTAATGTCGAGAAATTGAAAGGTACGATTCAGGTAGAATCATTTCCCGGACAGGGATGTACGCTGCGCGTCAATCTCGGTATCACCTTGGCAACCGCCCATGTCTTGATTGTGCAAGTGAATCAAATGCCTTACGCCATCCCAGTGGAGTTTGTGCAAACCGCTTGCTTGATAAAATCAGAAGAGATTTTTCCCTTGGAGGGACGTGACACAATCATTCGGGATAGCCAACCGATTTCGATTGTGCAGTTGGCCGATCTATTAGAACTGCCCCCGATGCCATCTGGATTAACTCAAGAAACGGCACTTTCCTGTATTATTCTTCAGGTTGGGCAAGCACAACTGGGTGTAGTGGTAGATGCCTTAGTGGATGAGCAAGATGTATTGATTAAACCCCAAAGTCAGTTACTTAAACGAGTCCGCAATGTTTCTGGGGCAACAATTTTAGGCACTGGAGATGTGTGTATGGTGCTGAATCCCCAGGATTTGGTGAAGTCAGCCCGATCGCGATCGCAGTCCATTTCTTCTACCCAAACTCGTCAACTTGCACCCACAAAACCAACCGTCTTATTAGTGGAAGATTCTATTGCCACACGCACGCAAGAAAAGCGAATTTTAGAAACCGCAGGTTATCAAGTGATTACTGCTGTGGATGGTTTGGATGGATTGAACAAGCTGCGATCGCACACCGTTGATGCCGTTATTAGCGATGTGCAAATGCCCAATCTCGATGGCTTGGGGTTAACTGCCAAAATCCGCCAATATCAAGAATATAGCGAACTTCCAATTATCCTGGTTACTTCCCTTGCCAGCGATGAGGATAAACGTCGGGGTGCGGAAGCCGGAGCCAATGCCTACATTATCAAAGGCAGCTTCAATCAAGAAGCTTTGCTCTCAGCCCTCAAACGGTTAGTGTAGAGGTTTGCGGATGAATGAAGAAGAATTTTCTCGTATAGCCGTAGTCACATAGGTTAGGACATTTTGAAAACGTGAATGCTAGGAATTAGTAATAGTTTTACCTTCTGCCCCCTGCCCTCTGCCTCCGGCCCCCTGCCCCCTGCCTCCTGCTATAAAATCTCAACTTACTGTCAATTGATGAAAAACTCTGCCCCGATTCGCGTCTTTCTGGTGGAGGATTCGCTCGTCGCCTTAACCATCCTCAAGCGGATTCTGGCGAGTTCCCCGGAAGTGGATGTGGTGGGAACTGCTCCCAATGGCGTGGAAGCATTGGAGCGAATTCCAGCCGCACAGCCCCAGGTAATTTGCACCGATTTACACATGCCCAAAATGGATGGACTGGAACTCACCCGCCGGATTATGACTGACTATCCCCGTCCCATTCTGGTAATCAGCACCTCCGTCAACACTCAAGAAGATTCCTGCAATGTTTTTAAACTGCTGCAAGCGGGTGCTTTGGATGTTTTTCCCAAACCCAACATTGACTCGCTTTCAGACTACGAACAAGTCAAGCACGAATTAATCAACCGGATCAAAGTTCTGGCAGGGGTTACAGTCTTTACTCGCCACACTTCCCGTGCGACGGTAGAACCCAGAACGCATCCTCTTAGCCCTAAAAAAAAGCCAGAACCATTCAGCCCAAAACCTGTCAGTAACTCGCACTTCCCCATTCGTAATTCCCCGTTTTCCCTGCCCAAAGTCGTGGCGATCGGAGCCTCCACAGGCGGCCCCCAGGCATTGTACGCGATCCTAAAACAACTGCCTGCCAACTTTCCCGTACCCATTCTGTGCGTCCAACATATCAGCGAAGGATTTCTGCAAGGACTGGTAGATTGGCTAGCAGCAGAATGTTTCCTGCGGGTGACGATCGCCCAACCGGGAGAATTTCCCAAACCGGGTACTGTCTACTTCGCTCCCGAACGACAACACCTGCAACTCGATACTCAAGGGCGATTAACCACCGTCAGCACCCCTGCCGTTTCCGGGCATCGTCCCTCCGTCACAGCTTTGTTTCAAGCCGTTGCCACCTGCTACCCGCGATCGGCGGTTGGTATTTTGCTGACTGGCATGGGACGAGATGGTGCAGATGGATTACAAGCGATCGCCCAAGCCGGAGGCACTACCATTGCCCAAGATGAACAAACCTCAGTTGTCTTCGGGATGCCCAAAGAAGCGATCGCTTTGGGAGCCGCCCAACATATTTTGGCGATCGGCGAAATTGCTCCCATGCTATTGAATCGAATTTCCAGTTATCGGCCGGGTTAGGTGTAGCTATAGGGACTTCCAATTAAAAAAATAATCAATCACTGTGTAAGCAGGGGAGCAGGGAGCAGGGAGCAGGGGGGAGAAAGAAGAATATCATTTAAATAAATTGATTAATTTATTCTCTGGAAGTCCTATAACGTGCAACGCATTTTATCTAAAGTGCTAATTTTGTCCAAATGCCAGAATCTGAGCAGCACTCAACTTAAAACTAGGAACGATCGTCGATGCTAGGGGGGTATCACCCGTATAAATCGTGTCTTCATATTGCCCATTCACCCATAAGCACAGCGTCATTTGTTGCCTTTCCGGGTCAATAATCCAGTATTCCGCAATCCCTCGCGCCGCATATTCTGTGCGTTTGTAACGATAGTCTCGGTCGCGGTTGTCTTGTCCAGGTGAAACCACCTCAACCACCAAGATTGGCGGTGGCATATCTTGGGTAATTGTGTTGCTGCGTTGTCCTGCCAGCGTTGCGTATCCTTCTTCACTTAGTATGGTCAGATCGGGTAAGCGCACCTTTGCTCGTTTGCCACTCACCGCAATTTCCATATCTTTGAGGTTGATTAGCACAATCGAAATGTATTTTGCTAATTCCAACATCAGGAGTTTGGCAAGCTTGCAGTTTTCTGGGGATTCAGTCGGCACTTCTACTAACTCTCCATCTACAAGCTCATAGCGCGTGTCAGTACCATCGTCATAGGCAAGGTATTCCTCCATTGTCATCAACTTGGGGACGTTGGGTGCAGTTTGAGTCATGGGTAGAAATCTCCGCGATCGCCGCCGCAAGGCTGTCAGGATAGAAAACTGGCTGTGCCAATCTTAGCAAATCGTCATTCTGCACTAATGTTTTACCCACCGCACACTGTTAAGCTAAACCACATCTAATTTGCATATCTAAGATTTATATAACTGTTGTGGGGTGGGCAGCGTTCGACTGAGCGCTCAAGCCGAAGTCTGATGAACAAGCAGATCAAGAGCCAATAAATTTTCGTACAGCTTCGCGCAATTGTTCAGCATCAAAAGGTTTGATCAGATATTCTGTTGCACCCGCCAGATGACCCTTCACCCGATCAAAGGGGGAATCTTGAGAAGTCACCATAATCACGGGCAAATGCTGAAACTGGGGCAGGCTCCGCACCGTGCGGCAAAACTCCAACCCGTTTACGTCCGGCATCTGCACATCCAATAGCAAGACTGAAATCGGTTGATGATAAATGATCGACAAGGCATCAACCGCGTTAGCGGCTGTTATTACTTGATAGCCCGGTTCTAACGCTCGTTTAATCATTTGATGAATCACAGGGCTGTCATCAAGTGCGAGAACAATCGGTGAGCTTGTCGTACCATTTGACATACTTTACAAGTCGATGAGTCAATCATCGTTGGCGTTTAGCCTAGCATTCCCAAAGAAAGACTTGAACAATTGATATTTTGATAATTTTATACATACTTCAAGTACTTTTAACCAGAGGCTCAACCGGAATTTGAATCAAGAACTCGCTGCCTTTCCCCTGTTCTGATGAACATTTCAAAATGCCGCCATGTTTTTCAACCACAATTTGATAGCTGATGGACAGTCCTAGACCGGTTCCCTTGCCGATGGGTTTGGTGGTGAAAAATGGATTGAACAGTTTTTGCTGGGTTGTTTCTGTCATCCCAGAACCGTTATCTCGAATCCGAATCAGTACACTATCTGCGTGGGAGAATTGGGATAGATCGGAACTACCCAATTTTTCTTTACTAATGAGTTCTGTTTGAATGGTAACGATCGGATTAGGCGTTTCATCTAAGGCATCGATCGCGTTACCCAAAAGATTCATAAATACTTGATTCAACTGCCCCGCATAACAATCAACAGGCGGTAAATTTTCGTATGCTTTAATCACCTGAATCTCAAACTTGGCACTAGTTAATTTCAACCGACTCTTCAAAATTAACAACGTGTTGTCAATCCCTTCATGGATATCCACAGGTTTCATCTCGGCTTCATCCAAGCGCGAGAAGTTGCGCAGAGATAGGACAATTTGCCGAATTCGTTCTCCACCCATTTGCATCGACGACAATAGATTAGGCAAATCTTGCATCAAGAAATCAAGATCGATGGATTCTATCTTTTCCTGAATAGCATCAGTTCCATTGGGATAGGTTGCTTGATAAAGATGCAATAGTTCCAGTAAATCCCGAACATAGTTGGTTGCATAAGCAATATTACCATTAATAAAGTTGACCGGGTTGTTGATTTCGTGGGCAACTCCGGCCACCAATTGTCCCAGGCTAGACATCTTCTCTTGCTGTACCAGTTGCATTTGGGTTTGCTGTAACTGGCTCAGGGCGTTTCCTAGATAGGTGGCTTGAGTTTGAGCGGCAAAGGCGGTTGCTCGTGTTTGGGCAAGCAGTTCTGCCTGATCGAGAGCGATCGCTACTTGATCGGTGACAGCTTTGAGTAACCGGACTTCGCTATCAGTCCATTGGCGCGAACCGCGACAGTGATGGCAAATAATAGCACCCAATTGACCAGAATGGGTTCTCAGTGGCAGCAACAGCACCGAGGTTACTGCCAGTTGATGCAGCAGGACGCGATCCTCCGGGGTGAGTGCCTCTGAGGTAGTAGAAACATCCTCAATCCTTAACATATCTAGATTTAAGATAGTTTCTGCCAGAACGGAGCCTGGGCCAAGGGAAAGTTCCCCCAACGCCATCTGAATCTCTGGGTTAGTCGCTTCGTGAGTCACCATAAAGTTGAACCGATCTTTGTTGGGCAGACACCACACAAAGTCACAGCGATCGACTTGCAACAGAGTATGAATCTCATTCACTGCCGTTTGTAAAATCGTGTCCAGATCCAGAGAATTACGGATTTGATTTGCCAGATTAAACAGAATTGAATCTTGTTGACCAACCAATTCCTGGGTAATCAATTGCTGTTTTAATTGTTTGATTTCCGGGATCGTTTGACGCAACTTCGTGGTGTTGCGCTTTAGCTCCAATTGCGCTACCACTTGGTGGCTGAGTATCTGCAATCCTTTCCGTTGTTTCTGATTCAGATCGCGCGGTTCAATGTCCATGACGCAGAGTGTACCCAAGGCACAACCGCCAGTTATTACTAGGGGCACTCCGGCATAAAATCGGATATTGGGAGCATTGATAACGAAGGGATTGGTGGCAAAGCGGGGATCGGCCAGGGTATCTGGAATCACAAAGATATCTGACTGGCGAATGGTATAGTTACAAAACGCGATGTCTCGGCGAATTTCTGTTAATGTGATTCCCACCTTAGACTTAACCAACTGGCGATCGGCTCCGATAAAACTCACCAGTGCCATTGGAGTTTCGCACAGATCGGCTGCCAGTGCTGTTAAGTCATCTAATGCTCGATTGGGTACAGCATCCAAACCCTGAAACTGATATACTGCTTTGAGCCGTGTCAGTTCGTTGGTGCAGGGGAGCATGGAATCAACTAATAATTCAGGGATTTTCATAGTTTTATAATTGAGGTGCGATCGCTAATTTGACAGCGAAACGGTATATTTGCGATCGCTACTCTAAGTTTTTCTGAAGCTTTAGATTTCATAAACTCTTATTTTCTAGCAATATTTTAAATCAAATTATGAATGCGAGTTCAAGTATAACGCCGTTTACTTAGATGCTGTTAATGGCAATTTACAACGTTTATCGGATAAATACGGGGCTAACTTATTGCACTGTTATCATATGCCAAGCTTGCCGCCAGATAAGGTACTTCCAACTAAAAAAATATCCTATCGCTGTGTAGGCAGCAAAGCCGGGAGCAGGGGGCAGGGAGAAAAAGAAAATAAATATATATTATCTGAATAAATTGGATAATTTATTTTCTGGAAGTCTCTAACTTGAAAATGGAAGCGATGTTCAGCCATTTGCGTCGCCATCAACGGCGAATCAGTGACCGCAAGTCAACTGCCGCATTGCGCTATTTTGGTCAATAGACCTCTTGGCAAAAGTGCTTTTTGCACTCTTGGGGAAAAGGGTGCATGTTAAAGGGGAAGGGGAAGGAAACAATACAGAACCTTTTCCCTTTCATCCTGCACCTTATCCCCTTCTTGGAACCCGACCTTCCCCTTTTCTCGGACTTTTGCCAAGAAATCCAATATCAATGTGAGCGGAGGATGTAATTTCTGTAAAAAATGACTAATTACAAATAAGATGTTTGTAAAAAGTTTCGTCAAACCTGTGGGCTTGTTACTGTTACATAACAGTAGAAGTAATTTATCAGGTTATAGTGAGTGAGGTTGTTGTTTTGAAATCCCAATTAACTAATCATCAGGTCGAATTACAGGATTGCACTATTTTTTATCAGCAAAGTAAGTCGGAGTCGAGTTCAATCCCGATTCTCTTTTTACACGGATGGGGAATCTCTACCCAGCCTTATCAAGAAGTGCTGACACTACTAGCACAGCACCACAGCATAATTGCTCCTGACTTGCCTAGTTTTGCAAGATCGAGTCACTCTGGGCTAATTTTTGATTACGTTAGCTACAGCAAACTTCTCCTCTCGTTCTTGGAAGTTTTAGAGTTACAACATTTTCATCTAGTTGGACAATCATTTGGCGGAGGTATTGCTATTACTTTAGCTGCAAGCGTTCCAGAAAAAGTTACCAGTGTAATTCTGGTAGATAGTACAGGAATTCCCACGCTATCAATACCGAAGATAATTCTGCGAAGGGGGATCGAAATGACGGTTCAACTGTTTTTACCAAGACTGAGGTTGAAATTAGTTGATATTCCTTTAGTTTTCTATTATAACCTGTTATTTAATACAGGAAATGTTCTTCAAGGATTGCTAATTTCTTTGTACGAAGACATCAGCTATTTACTACCAAAAATCCTAGCTCCTTGTTTATTATTATGGTCAGAGAAAGACCTAACTACGCCATTAAGTAACGCTCAAGAAATGGCGGCGAAGATACCCAACAGTAAGTTAATGACTGTAGAAGAAGGTTGTCACGAATGGGGACTTTGGTATCCTGAAAAATTCACCTCACTCATACTGGATTTTATTTGTCAAAAAATTGAGAAATATTAATATAGCTAGTACCGCCAGACCCAAATCACTCATTCAAAAAGCTTATTGTATAGGCTTATCAATAGACCTTTTCGCATTTGTGTTTTTTGCACTCTTGTGGGAAAAGGGACTCATCTTTATTGGGTAAAGGGAAAATACCAAACCTTTCCCCCTTTCCCCTTTCTCTTTTCCCGACAAATGCCAAGAAGTCTAATGATTTAAAATGGTCTATTTATTTACACTTCTCTTCCACAGCCGTCAAATACGGTCGCTTCACCTCCCCCAGATGCTTCATCACAACGTGCGGCTTCTTCCAAGTTCTCGTTTTCCCGCAATTTATTAATGCGATCGCATATCTCCTGCATCTGCTGACATTCCGATTCCAATGCGTAAGTTCTGAGAAAAATTAATCCTCAATATTTAAAATCCAATTTTGAAATTTTGGCTTTAATATAGAATTTCTACATACCCTTGTGTTCCATTAACCCGAATTCTCTGTCCGTCATCGATCAGCTTAGTAGCATTATCCACTCCGACAACTGCACTTATACCATATTCACGTGCGATAACTGCTCCATGTGTCATCAATCCACCAACTTCGGTGACTAGGCCTTTTATCGATACAAACAATGGTGTCCAACTAGGGTCAGTAAAGGAGGTGACTAATATATCTCCATCTTCTAGATCCGCATCTTCCATGTTTAAGATGACACGCGCTCGTCCCTCTATAACTCCGGAAGAAACAGGTAGACCTACAATAGCTTCGACAGGGAGATTTTCTCGTTTGTACCGACCTGCAATGATTTCACCATCAGACGTAATAACACGTGGGGGAGTTAGCTTTTCATATAATTTGTACTCGTCTTTTCGTTTGCTGATAATCTGGTAATCCAGTTTATTTATGCGTACAACTGAGCGAAGTTCTTCAAAAGTGAGATAGTATATATCTTCTTTTTCATTAATAACGCCCGCTTGTACGAGTTGTTCGGCTTCTTTGAGTAAAGCTTTCTTATAAACGAAGTAGCGGTTAACTATGCCGTATTTTGGATATTCGCGATAACCGATGAAATTACGAATTAGGTTGATCGTTCGTTTTGTCTGTTCGGCCTTTTGTTCACCATCCGGTAATTGCTGCAATCGATTTAATAACTCTTGTTCTTTTTTCAAAGCCTCCTGTCGCCCTTGCTCAAATTTGCGATCGCCCGCACCAGGCTCAAAGTTTTTGATATTACTGAGAATTATGGGGACAAGCGTCATTGGTTTTTCACTCCAACGAGGTCTTGTAATATCGATTTCCCCAACACATCGCATTCCGTATTTGTTTAGATAAGCATAGATAGCGTCCCTAGCTGACTGTCCACCCTCAAACTTAATCAGTTCATCCAAAAAGCTATCATCTTTTACACGTTGTAAATAATCAATTACTTCAGGATAAGGACGAATAACATCTGCGACATCCAATAGTTCCAGACCCATTTCGGAAGTAATATTGTTGGGTACAGATTGAGAAAGCGTGTCTGCTACGTTTTTTTCACCTAACCACTCCTGCATTTTTTCATTGAGCCATGATGAAGCATTCATAGCAGTCATGATCGCACCAAAACTTTGTGGATCGGATAAACTCTTCTTTAATCGCTGGATATCTTCCAGGATAAAATCAATCAGATCCGATCCTGATTTCGTCTGGATGTTCTGTTTTAAATCTTCTATCGATGTTTGACTACGCCCAATCAAATCGGGAACGATCGCCGGATCGTATTCGGTCAGCGTTTGAAAATCCAAAGACGATGCCCCCTTATTGCTGTTACCGGAACTTTGTTCTTGCTTGTCATCTGGTAACAATTTTATGAAATCTCCCCGATCTAGTATGGTCATAAGTGCGTCCCTTATAAGCGGATCGGATTTTCCCAAAACATCTACCAGAATTGTTCTTTTCACAGGCGAAGCCAAATCATGGGTGACATCAACAAACAACCTTCCACCAGCTTGATACATGGGGCGAGCAGCTGTTAACTGGAATAAAGACAATCCCAATGGTTTGATGGGGTCAGTCATCATTTGTTGATGACCGACAGATACATAAACGTGATTTTGGCGATCGTTTGCTTCAGGAATGGGATATAAAGTCGTGATGGGGCGACTCTGGACAATATAAAATGTCTCATCAACCAAACACCATTCGATGTCCTGGGGGCAGCCGAAATGTTCTTCAATCTTCCTACCGATCTGCTCAAGCTGCAAAATCTGCTCGTCTGTCAGCGCTTGCCTATTCTGCCATTCAGCCTCAATCTCCTGTTCTTTCGTACCGCCATCTTTTAAGGCGTAAATAGCCAGTTTCTTGGTGGAAATCTTCTTATTGATCGCCTTGCCGTTGCACACTTTATAGATATCAGCATTCACCAGACCGCTGACCAAGGCTTCACCAAGTCCGAAGCTGGCATCAATGGATAACACTTTCCTGTTAGAAGTGACGGGATCGGCAGTAAACAAAATTCCTGCCACCTGCGGGAAGACCATCTTCTGAACAACCACAGACAGGTGGACTTGACGGTGGTCGAAGCCGTTTTGGAAGCGGTAAATTACTGCTCTCTCAGTAAATAGCGATGCCCAGCACTTGCTGATATGCTGATAGATTGCCTCCTTTCCAATAATGTTCAAATATGTATCTTGCTGGCCTGCAAAGGAGGCTGTCGGTAAATCCTCAGCAGTTGCGCTGGAGCGTATTGCATAGGCATTTTTTTCTCCAAGCCTGGAGAGAAGGCGGGCGATCTCTTCATTAATGTCTTCAGGAATGGTTATCCCTTCGATGAAAGAGCGAATCTCACCGCTAAGTTCGCCGATTTTATCCCTGTCTTCCACCAATAGATGCGATAACTGAGCGAGTAATTCGTTAATCGACGGCGTTTTCCCAATGATTCTTTTAAAAGCTTCAGTAGAAATACAAAAGCCATCTGGTACGGAGATTCCTTCAATTTTGGTAAGTTCCCCCAGGTTCGCGCCTTTACCCCCAACAACCTTGAGTTTTGTTTTGTCAATATCTTGAAAACCAAGCACAAATGAACTCATCAGTTTCCCTCCTTTGGCAATTCATCCTACGGTTGCAATCAGCGGCAGCAAACAGCTTTGCATCACAACCAGGATGTTCAACAGTCCGCTGCATTGCAATTGTTAGGCGGCTCCACTCACACCGCCTTTGTGTACTTCATAGCGCAACTCAGCCATGCCAGCACCCATATGATGAACAGACACTAGGCGCAGAACTGGGCTTAGTACTCTGCGAGGGAATAGCGGCTTACCCTTGCCAAGGGTGGCCGAGCCAACCTGGACGATCAGCTCATCGAGTAAACCAGCGTCGTAGAACTGACCAGCCAAATCTCCGCCTCCAACTATCCAGATGTTTTTGGTGCCAGCAGCAGCTCGCATTTGAGTGTAAGCGTGGCGTACATCTCCATTGACGAATCGGATGTTCGCACCTTCGATTATTGTCAGCTTGCGACTAGAGAATATCCAGGCTGGCTGAGTGTATGGCCACGCAAAGCCAGTTTCAGTGGCAACCTTTTGGGCGTTGCGTATCATCCACTCGTAAGTTGCCGATCCCATTGCCAACGCACCCACGTCTGAAATGAACTCCGAATAGCTGGAGTCATTCAAATCGCCAAGCGGAAACAGCCAATCTAGTGAGTCATTCTCAGTCGCAATGAAGCCATCAAGACTTGTCGCTGTAAAGTACTGAGTTTTCATTGTTGTATGCACCTAAGTATGACTTCAAGCGCCTAACGGTGTCCATCACCCGCCGCAGATCGCCTTTGCATCATAACCGATCGACTCCCGGTGGTCGGTGTGCCTGGGCGAATGGCACGCTTGTAAAGCTCGAAAGCTTGTGTAGCCTCGTTCCCAGCCTGGAGGCTCTTAACCAGTTAGGGCAAGGGCTGTGTCTTAAGTTAGTACCATTCGTGCATGGGCGTTGTTATGCGGCGATCGCCTGCCTTAAATCACGATACATAATGACAAGTCGATCGCGATAATGGCAATTGCCCATGACTATTGGCTCTGCCGAACATTTGTAGCGGATAGTTCCACATAAACAACCACCTGTAAAAGGTACTTTCATCCTAGTGGTTCGCCAAGGAAATTTGGCTCTTTTAAGGGCAAGGGGGAAAGGGACTCATATGTTTACTCCTTTAACCTTTAACATGAACTTCTTTTCCCAGCCCTCACAAGCGCATTTTTGGGTTGGCAGACCACTAGTTCTTCTGTGTTTTCCGTAACCCACTGGACGAGTTGAATGACGACACCATTCGGATCTGTCACCTGAAAGAATCTCTCTCCCCAAGGCTCAGTCTTGATCGCAGTTGTAATGGGTACACCTTCTGATTGGATTCGCATGTATTCTCGATCGATGTCATCGACCACAAAGACAATAAGCAGACCGTCCGCTCGATGTCCATACAAGCACCTCATCCCTAGCAAGAGAGACTCAAGCTTTCGCCAAAAACTCATCTAGGCAGTCAAAAGTCGAGTTCCACCCTTCGATCGCACCCATCTGTTCATGCTTACGCCGATCCTCAATAGACTCATGCATAATCTGGAGTGTGAGTTTGGTATTGCCATCTAAATCCTCGAAAATGGCTGTTACAACCATTCCCTTTGGTAAATCGGCATTTACGACTTTTTCAAAGCCTTCATCAAATTCATCACTGGTAACAATCCTCTCAAAGGGTACGATTTCGCGAAAAACACCTTTGGCGGGGTACTCCCTGCCGTCTGGGCCAGTCATCACGTAGCGCCATTTCCCACCGGGACGCAGATCCATCTCAATCACACGGGTTGTAAAACCTTTGGGTCCCCACCACTGCGCTATGTGTTTCGGATCGGTCCATGCTTGAAACACAAGGGAGCGCGGCGCTTTCAAGACGCGGACGATCGCGATCTCACGTTGAGATTGAGCATCAGTGTCATCCTCAATGTTGCTCATTTTGTTTCTCCTGAGTTTGTAATTCGTGCAGGTAATCATCAAGCCGATCGAGCCTCTGTTCCCACAATTGACGATATTGCTCAATCCAATCCGCCGCGTCCCTGAGCGGCTGTGCTTTAATCTGGCAGGGTCGCCATTGAGCTTCGCGACTTTGCGAGATCAGTCCAGCACGTTCTAGCACCTTTATATGCTTTGAAATTGCAGGAAGACTCATCTTAAAAGGCTTCGCTAACTCACTCACCGATGCCTCACCCTTAGCAAGGTGAGCCAGAATTGCACGCCGTGTAGGATCGGCTAGGGCAGCAAAGGTAAGGCTCAGTTGTTCGTTAGACATTTTTATTTAACCTAATGGTTAATTAACTACTAGGTTAAATGTACTATTGAATCAT
Source organism: Nostoc sp. ChiSLP03a (assembly GCF_034531215.2). Taxonomy (NCBI): domain Bacteria; kingdom Bacillati; phylum Cyanobacteriota; class Cyanophyceae; order Nostocales; family Nostocaceae; genus Nostoc; species Nostoc sp. ChiSLP03a. The sequence continues at coordinate 1,669 of NZ_JAVRBQ020000183.1, read as the reverse complement.
GTCAAGCCCCCACTTAAGGGAAATCAAAGAAATAAAATGCCCATTTGGGCAATATATACGTTGTGCTGCGTAACACCTAGTTGTAGTGACCTACAATTAGCAGACTGAAAACTTTTGCACACAGGTAATACCCGCAGGCTCTAGTTGATGTTGTGGTAGTGGAGGTTGAAAGTTAGTCATAGTAATGTTTACAATAACTGATATTACCCTTGCTTACTACTCTTCATAAAGCGCTAGCGCATCTATATTAGGGTACAAGTCGTGAGATGGCATATCCGCCTAGCCATCGCGCTTACGCCATCCCACCTTACTTTTTAGCGATGGACTGATACCCGCTTACCTGGGTCTTGCTTTCTTACCCAAACCAAGAATTTCTGCATTTGCGGCTCATTTTTGAGCTTGTCTAGTGTGTTGAGTTCAAAGGCCAGCAGCTTATTATCGAATAAAGCATGAATCTGTCGATGGCAGGCAGAACAGATATTTGCTGTTGGGCCTGGGTCTTGTTTTTTGCGTTTGGTATTTTGTCGTGGAACCAAGTGATGGACAGTCAAAGATTCCATCTCTCTTTGGCAGAGTTCGCATTGCTGTTGTTGATTGTTAGACACCTGTGAGATTAACTGACTATTTTACTAAAACTCTATCTAATAGGATAGCTATCACTAAACACATTTTGCACGCAATTGCGTGAGTGTTTGTTCTGCTTTAGGTAACGTTAAAGGCTTAGTTTTTTAAGCAAAAAAATCGGTGGTATGCGATCGCTCTGTTTCCTCTAAGAAAAAGTTGCCAATCTCTCCTTACTTGGTGCCGGATTCCTGTGAACCTATCTCCCGGACTTTGAATTCTTCCAGCGATCGCTCTCTTAGCTTTCGTTCAGTTGCAATAGAAAGCCCCCAAACAGTAGGGGGCTAATAAGTCAGAAGATAATATCAAACCTAATAGTTGCAATGCTAAAGCTTACCTAGTTTGCAAATACCCTTCAAAAGTTTGAATCTAATTTAAAGAAAGATTGTGATAATTAACTCAAACTAACGCCCACACCCAGGGCAAACGTATTTAAATATTTCATCTAATTCTACCAAAGCTTTAATTAACAGGAAGTTTTAATGGGCTGCTGCATTAGTTGCCTTAACTTTTTTGCAGAACAATAGAGATAGCCCAGTAAGTAACAGTGCAAACCCAATCAGATAGAAGCAATCGTTGTAAGCGATTCTAAGTCATATACTGTAGATAGAAGCAATCGTTGTAAGCGATTCTAAGTCATATACTGTGCGTTATTTAAATAACCCGAAAATATTGCTGCTTTCTAGCACCTGGAAGTTTAATGCAATCAATAATTTTTAGAAAATTGATTTATTTTGATTTGAAAACAATAGACATTTGTTAATCTCACCTTGACTATTTAGTGTAGGTGCAGACAGTAGATCGAAGTATTCAGTCTTTAGGGTGATTTTTAATCTTTTTACTCAAAGTTTAGAGCATGGTGTTTGCCCCGTTCAGAAGCGATTATGAATGCTATCATTAACCTGCATTAATACCAATTTAATGTGAAGTTACACATATCTAGATCCCCCTAAATCCCCCTTAAAAAGGGGGACTTTGATATGTTTTTCTGGTTCCCCCCTTTATAAGGGGGGCTAGGGGGGATCGAATTCTATGCAGCTTTATAAAA